>JBMYOR010000569.1:0-2633 GCA_049599535.1 Bacteroidia bacterium
GCTTTGATTTTGAATTGAGTTTGTGCCAACTAAAAAAATGTAATTATAGCGAGTAATACTATCTTTTACACCCGTTTCTGAATCTTTTACAACTAGCTTAACCGAATAAATACCAGATTGACTGTAGCGATGAACAGGGGTAGGCGCAGTTGAATAATTGCAATAGAGTTCACCAACGCTATCTACTATAACATCAGAAGTACATGGTTTGGCATAGCTATCGTTAAAATCCCAAAACCATTCGTCAACCTTACAGTCATTTGAATCTCTAATATCTTGAAAAAAAATAGAGATGGGAGCAGCTTCAAATCTTACGCCTGCTGTAGGGTTAGGCTTAAGGTTTACCGTTACTACAACATTATTAGTTGATACACAACCATTGCTGCCTGTGTAATTGTATTGTATAGTATTGGTACTATTTACCCCCACTAATGATGGCGAAAAGAATTGATTATCATTTTCTACCACAACTCCGGAGCCTTGCCAGTTACCGGTGGTAGGAATTGCGTAATCGGCGTTATTCAACAATATATTATCACCACCAATGCAAAGTTTAATTGAATCGGCCAAAAATTGCGGATCAAAAACTGGCAAAACGTTAAACGAAATGTTTTTAGTTAAATTACAATTGCTAACAGGGTGGGTGGTAGTGTAACTTATTATATGATTGTTTTTGTTTGGAGCTAATAACATTGGCGAAAAATAACGGCCTTGTAAGAGAGCTTGTGGGGTGGAGCTCGCTTCTTTCCATTGTCCATTATTTGGCCAAACAAATAATGAGTCTTTAATATCGATTATGCTATCATTGGCACAATAAAACGTATCGCCTAAAATGCTAAATGAATCAATTGGCAAAATGTTGAGTTTAATTGAGTCAATGAATTTGCATTCAGCATCTCCGTGATTGTATCTGGTTATAAGCGTAATGGTATCTTTTTGATTGGCATTAGTTAGGGTATATTCATTTGAGTCTACATGAACTATTGAGTCATTAATATACCAATTATGTACTAAGCCTGAATCTGTGGCCACTTTCAGTAAAAGAGATTGTTGAGGGCATACGTTGTTGGCATATGGGCCAATTTTATAATCAAAATTGAATTTAATTAATCTGTTGGCAGAATTAAAGCAGCCGTTGCTATAGTTTGATTTTAAATAAACGTTGGCTTGATTATGTAGGGTTATTTCGTTTTTATTTAAAATGTAGTTTGAATCGATTTGCCAAACTAAACTGCTGTTATTAGCCATTAAGTTTGAGTCTACAAGCGCCGTAACTTTTAACTCATTGCCTAAACAATGATATTGCGAAGCAATAATTTGTGGTATTGGGTTTGGTAACGACTTGATTTGTATGGTATCAGTATTTGTAGTTCCATCATAAAAAATGGCGTTAACAATAATTTGGGTGTCCTTAATAATTACAAAATCAAATGTTGAGCTAACGTTTTGACCATTCCAATAAAAATCTGGTATTTGATTAGAGTTGAAATAATTAGCTGTTAAGGATATACTATCGTATTGACAAGCAACAGAGTTGATTGAATTAATATCAACGTATGGAAACTTTGGAGTTGAGAAATATGAAACCAGTGTGTCGTTACATTCACCCCTACCTATACTTATTAATTTATAGTTGTAGTTACCAGGCTTTTTTAACTTAAATGTGGTGTCTAGTTGGTTAAAAGTAAATCCATTTAATTGCCAAATTGAACTTAGGGGTTTTTCGGTTGGTTTAAAGGTTCCGCCTAATTTAAAAGTGCGGTTGCCTAAATAATTAATACTAGGTTTTACCTTGGCAAAAGGATTGTTGAATAATGATATTGTGAAAGAGCTTTGTGCTCCGCGATTACATATTGTATCGTACAATGCTACATCAAGTGTTAAAGCATTGCTTTGAATCAACAACGAATCAAGGTCTACACTTATATAAAGGCTATCGCCAACAATTGAATCTTTAACTAAATCTTTTAAGGCATTCGGAATACTAATTTGAATTTTTGAAGTGCCGAGGTTATTAATATCACTTGCTACAAACCTGTAGGTGTTGGCATTGGTAAAGCAGCTGTTTATTTGATAGTTTTTTGGGTTTGTAAAAGTAGAGTTGTTTTTACCGCTTAAAAATGGAGTAAACTCACTTTTGTTTTCATAAGTAAAAATTAGAATTTCTCGTTGAGACGTAGAAATAAGTTGCTTGCTTGAGTTATAAGTATTGAACTGTGCTTTTACTGCAGTATTACCGTTTTGGGTAGGACTAAATCTTAAATCTCCTGTATTCTCAATTAAATGAAATCCACGCGGAAAAGTGTTTCCGTTATTTGGGTATCCAGTATAATCTAAAGGGCTTAATGAGCTGTAGCCGCTTTTATACGTCAGGTTTTTACCGAATCTTTTTTGTGGTGTAGTGAGTTTAGCCGTAATCGAATCAATGGTGTTTAGATTACCATCAAGTAGTTGTCTTAAACCAAAAGAATGTAAATAGTATCGGTTTTTAATGGCGTAAAAGTAAGGGGATTGGGCAAAGTAGTAGCTTTTAGGGGTAGAAACAGCACACAAGTTTACTTGGCAATCTACACGCATTAAAGTGGTATCGGCCCCAGGCAAATAATTGCTACCACCATACCTTTTTGCAGGTG
>JBMYOR010000570.1:0-2630 GCA_049599535.1 Bacteroidia bacterium
CAAATTCTCTTTTTGATCTCGTGGCATCACCATTTAATGTTTCATTTACTTTAAAAATGCGCATTTCAAGGTTTTTTATATCTTCTAACACTTTATCATTTAACTCAGAATAAGTTACGGCAGTTTTTACAAGTGAGAGTCGTTTTTTAAGCTCGTTTTTATAGGCATTTGCACCATTAACAACTCGGCTAAGATTTGCAACTTTATTACTAAACTGATTAAGGGCAACTACATCGGTAGCGGCCAAAGTGTTATTATTTAACGGAACACATTTAAAGGTGGCATCAGTTTTTAAGTCAATTACTTTTCCGTTTACATTTTTTGCCATGCTTACCTTGTATTCACCTGGCAAAGCCCACATACCCGAGTTGTCTTTTTGTTTTTGAGTATTTGATTTACTTGAATATTTAAAGTCCCAAACTACTCGGTTTACTCCTTTGCTTGCAGGTTTTTTAATTTTCCTGATAAGGTTGCCTTGTTTGTCAGTAATTGTAAATATTAAAAAAGCTTTTTGCTCGGTATCTTCCATCTCAAGTTCATCAATGCTTGGATAAATATCATCATCTAAAGTTTTTTCCTTAGCTTTTCTTATTTCGCTAAGGGTTTTATCTTCATCATTATAATAGTAGGTAATCCAAGCACCAACTGCTGGATTATTTGCACTATATAAAGCATCACCTTGAAACCCTTTTCTACCTCTGCCTAAATCATTGCTTTCAATATACATGAGTGCATCTTTTATAGGAAAAATAGCACTTTTCTTTTGCAGTGTATTTTCGTTTAAAAACCTTAATGATGAGTAATCGTCAAGTACATAAAATCCACGTCCGAATGTGCCCAAAACAAGATCGTTTTCTCTAGCTTGAATTGCAATATCTCTTACAGCTATAGTTGGTAATCCCGCTTTTAATTGGGTCCAGTTTTGGCCTCCGTCAACTGTAAAAAACACGCCAAACTCAGTGCCCGCAAATAGTAAATCACTGTTTTCATGATCTTGAGCAATAGCATATGTAGATCCTTTTTCTGGTAAATTTCCCGTTATATTTTTCCAGCTTTGGCCTTTATCAGCACTCTTAAAAATATAAGGATTAAAATCACCGCGTTTGTGGTTGTTAAATACAGCATAAACTACATTTTTGTTGGTAGGCGATGCCAGCAACATGTTTACATAAGTTGTTTCAGGAACCCCTTTTATTTTGTTGATCTGAGTCCAGCTTTCACCTCCGTTTTCACTTACCTGTATTAGGCCATCATCAGTACCAACATACAGCAATCCTTCTTGCAGTGGAGATTCATCAAGGGCTACAATATTGCCATATATTGTGGTTGATTTATTTTTCATAACGGCATCAACACTCCATACTTTGCCCATAACTTTTAGCTTGTTACGATCTATTTTTCTTGTTAAATCCGGACTAATAGCTTGCCACTCATCTCCGCGGTTTTCGCTTTTAAAAAGTTTGTTTGCCGCAAAATATAAGCGCTTAGGATTATGTGGCGATATGAGTAAAGGCGCGTCCCAATTCCAACGGAAAGCGCTTTCGTTTTTTAGTGGCTGTGGTTGTATAAATACTGATTGGCCTGATGCTTTATCGTACCTTACCAACCAACCATATTGGGCTTGGGCGTAAACAATATTGGGGTTTGTTGGGTCTATTTGAGATTCAAAACCATCGCCACCGTTGGTCACAAACCAGTCGGCATTTAATATCCCATTTTTACTAAGGGTACGAGATGGGCCACCAAGGCTAAAATTATCTTGTGTTCCTCCATAAATATTATAAAATGGTTCGGCTTGGTCTACAGCAACTTTATAAAATTGTGTAATAGGTAAGTTGGCTTTAAAATCCCAATGAGCCGAGTGATCCCATGTTTCGTATAAACCGCCATCACAGCCCATAATCCAATGATTGGTATTTGTAGGATCAATCCAAATACAGTGATCGTCTACGTGTTTATTGGTTATGGTCATTCTTTCTATGGTTTTACCACCATTGTTCGAGAATCTGCCATAGGTATCCATAATATATATTTTGTCAACCTGCGTAGGGTCGCAAATAATTTCTTGATAGTAATTTCCGCTTGTAGAAAAGCTATTCATTTTGGTCCAACTTGCACCGCGGTCGGTTGATTTAAATAAACCACCTTTGTTGTATTGCGCCTCAACAATGGCGTATAAAATGTCTGGGTTTACTGGCGAAATATCCATTCCAATTCTACCAATATCAATACCACTTGGCAGGCCACCTTTTAGCTGTTTAAAGCTTTTGCCACCGTCAGTGGATTTGTAAATAGCAGATTCGGGGCCTCCACCAATATACGTAAATACGTGCCTCATACGCTGATGCGCTGTAGCATAAATTATATTGGTATTTCTGGGGTCAAGGTGTACTTCGCTAACACCGGTATATTCGCTAATAGATAATATTTTGGTCCAAGTTTTTCCGCCATTTATTGATTTATACAAGCCTCGTTCGCCACCTTGTTTCCACAATGGGCCATAAGCAGCTACGTAAACTATGTCTGAATTATTGGGATCAATTGAGATCATACCAATATGTTCAGAGTTTTTTAAACCCATATTTACCCAAGATTTTCCGCCATCTTCGCTTTTGTAAACCCCATCTCCA
>JBMYOR010000571.1:0-2624 GCA_049599535.1 Bacteroidia bacterium
GGCTTTTTCGCTGCTATGAGAGCCTTTGCCGCAAACTTAAAATCCAGCGGACATCAAGTACGTTATTTCAAATATGATGATGCAGAAAACCTTCATTCATTTAGAGACAACCTAAAAAGGCTAGTTAAGGAGCACAAAATAGAGCGTTTTGAGTATCTGGAGCCGGATGAATTTAGGCTTGATGAAATGATGCAGGCCATTTGTCAGGAGCTTGAAGTTGAAACTGAAATGGTGAGCTCTGAGCATTTTATGACCGAGCGGCATGATGTTCAAGAATTCTTTAGCAAAAAGAAGACGTATTTGATGGAAAGCTTTTATCGCAAAATGCGGAAGAAGCACAACATAATGATGGCAGGCAAAGAGCCAATGGGTGGGCAGTGGAACTTTGATCATGACAATCGCAAAAAATACAAAGGCGAAGTAGCCATTCCTTCAAAGTTTCATGCATCAAATGATGTGAGCGAGATTTACCAAATGGTACTTGACCAAGGCATCCCGCATTTTGGTGAGATTGATGCCAATAACTTTCAATGGCCTATAAACCGAGAACAGGCGCTTGAGCATTTGAAGTACTTCTTAGAAAACCACCTAATTTACTTTGGCACTTATGAAGATGCCTTGACAACGCAGAGCGAAACGCTTTTCCATTCAAGGCTGTCGTTTGCAATGAATTTAAAAATGCTTTCGCCTAAAGAGATTATTGAGAAAACCTTGACGCATTGGGCTGAACATCAAGAAATACAAATTCAACAAGTTGAAGGATTTATAAGGCAAATAATGGGTTGGCGCGAGTTTATGCGTGGTATCTATTGGGCCAAAATGCCGGGCTATGAAAAGGAGAACTTCTTTGAGAATGATGCCAAGTTACCCGAATGGTTTTGGACAGGCAAAACCAAAATGAGTTGTCTAAGCCACGCGATAAAAGGAAGTCTGAAAAACGCCTATGCCCACCATATCCAAAGGCTCATGGTTACCGGAAATTTTGCGGCTCTAATTGGCGCACATCCTGATGATGTTGATGCCTGGTATTTGGGTATTTACATTGATGCCATACAATGGGTTGAAATTACCAATACACGCGGCATGAGTCAATTTGCCGATGGTGGTTTGTTGGCAACTAAGCCCTACGTTTCATCTGCCAGCTATATCCATAAAATGAGCGATTACTGTGGTAGCTGTCACTATAACCAAAAATTAAAAACCGAAGATAACGCCTGCCCTTTTAACAGTCTGTATTGGGATTATTTTGAGAGAAACCGAGAAAAGCTGCAAAAGAACCCTCGCATTGGTATGATGTACCGCGTATGGGGTAAAATGAAAAATCAAGATGCTATTTTAGAAAAAGCAGCACAATTGAAGGCTAAGGTAGACCGTTTGTAATGTTAAATTTGGTTTGTGCGAACTCTACTTCTTCTAATATCAATCACATTTTCAGTTGTAGCCAATGCACAAACTTGGAAAAGAATTACTGCGAATTTTAGTTTTAAGTCAGGTTATGAGCTTAGGCGTTTTAGAGAAACCTATCAGATGTTTTACTACAGCAAAAGACTTGACTTGGAGAATAGACCATTTTCAGATTATTGGTCGGTAGGCTTCGGGTATAATTTTGTATTTAGCGAGAACTTGATAATCAACCCTTCTTTACAATTCACGCACTTAAATTTTAATGAATTACGTCAAAACTCTTTAACCTTTGAGTCAAGCATTTACTATTCTTTTTCAGGAAAAATGGACGCTCCATTAATGATTGACTTTGCCTACACCCCTTCATCTTCAATTCCGGCTCAGTTTGCCATTACACTTGGCTTTGCTTCATCTGGTCTTTATAAATTATGGAATCCATATTTTGAAGAAGAATGGAAAGAACGGAAGCATTTTTGGTCAATTGCACCGTGCTTAACCATACAAGATGGATTGTATTGGGGCATAAAACTTGAAAGCACTTTTAGTGCGGGGATGTTTTCTAATTCAAAAGTTAAGGATTTCTAGGTAACCTTGTTCCCCGAAATCGCTTTTTGCCTTGAGCATTTAAAGCGCCCCACTTCTTCTCCCCTTAGTTTTCTGTGCTTGGTTTTACGACCTTTTACGTGCTTGCGCCAATGCTTAAAGCTACTGTGCTTTAGCTCGCGGCGCATAATCTCACGCACATCGTTTTCCTTTAATCCAAACTGAAATTCAATGGCTTCAAAAGGGGTTCGGTCTTCCCAAGCCATTTCAATTATCCTATCAATTTCTCTTTGGCTAAACATTTAAGTATAACGCTATGTGCAAATCATTGTTCACAGTTTACTTTTCAAGGCTCATAGCTTACAAATCAAGTCTGTTTTGATGTGATATTAAAAAAAACTGCAAATACCTTCAAATACCAGGTTACTTTTTCGTCTTCTCGTCTTTCAAGTAGTTAAAGCCCTCCCAAAACTTTTTATCAAATGGAATCTCTTCATAGTAGGCTCTTTTGTCAATAACTTTTGGGCTATCTACCACTATATCAGTAACCAAAAGTTGTGCATCAACCTTTTCAGTTTTTAAATTTTTATTTTTTTTATGTTTCCATTTGTGCTTTCTCAGGTAATCTACCGAACTCAAGAAATATGTGCCATTAATTTTCTGATATCTAGTAGTTA
>JBMYOR010000572.1:0-2622 GCA_049599535.1 Bacteroidia bacterium
CTCAAGGGTAATAATGCCTTCTGTAATTCCTTCAGGAGCCACTACAATATCATTACCTACTACATCTAATCTAGCATTCCAATCATCGGCCATTTTTAGCGAAATCGGAAACTCATCATAAGTTTTGTTTACAACCGTAACATTATACACGTTTTTTACATAATTATCATCGCTTACCGAGTATAAAGTACCTCTCGATTTTATAATGCTTGCTTCAACTTCGGGTCTTGTGGTAAGTAAAAAAGCGAGTATTCCAAGTATAACGGTTAGCACACCAATGTAACCTATGGCTCTAAAATTAAATTTTGTTTCTTTTTTATGTTCTATATCATGTTCCGATGCGTATCTAACTAAACCACGTGGTTTGCCTATTTTATCCATTATATTATCACAGGCATCAATACAAGCAGTACAATTTACACACTCAAGCTGCGTACCGTTTCTTATATCAATTCCGGTAGGGCATACATCAACACAAGCAAAACAGTCAATACAATCTCCAGCATTTTCGGTTCTAGTTTTCTTAGGTAATTCTCTTGGTTCGCCGCGCTCATGATCATAAGCCACAACTATTGATTTCTTATCAAGCAAAACGCCTTGTATTCTACCATAGGGGCATACTACAGTACAAGTTTGCTCTCTAAAATAGGCAAAGTTGAAAAACGTAATTCCTGTAAAAGCAGATACAAGCATAAAGCCAGTCCAGTTTTCTAAAGGTGAGTTGGTTATGATTTCAAAGGTTCGGTCAACCCCTACAATGTAGCTCATTAATAAGTTACCGATTAAAAAAGCAATTACAATAAAAATCGAATGTTTTAAAATTCTTTTTTTCGCTTTTTCACCATTCCACTTTTGTTTGCTTAATTTTTTTTGTTGCACTGCATTTCCGTCAATCCAATATTCAATTTTTCTGAACACCATTTCCATAAACACAGTTTGCGGGCAGGCCCATCCACAAAACAATCTACCAAATACCACGGTAAACATTATAATAAAAACAATAAGAGAAATTATTGCTAAAAGAAATATGATAAAATCTTGAGGCCAAAAAACATTTCCAAAAATTACAAACTTCCTTTCGAGCACATTGAGCATTAAAAAAGGGCGTCCTTCATATTTAATAAAAGGAAAAGCAAATAAAATTGCGAGTAAAAACCAACTAAAGTAGGTACGGTATTTATACCACTTACCTTTTATAAGTTTAGGAAAAATAAATATCCTTTTTCCCTTATCGTCAACCGTTGAAACCCTGTTTCTAAAGTTGTCTTGAGACTTTACACTGCGTTCTGTAGACATTGTTCAGTAAGATTTAGGCAAAGGTTAGGGCTATGCCAAATATGAAGCAATGACCATGGTCACTTTAAAAGGTGACCTGTGTCATCGTTTGAATATTCTTAACGGTGAACTTTTGAACCCGTTAAAACAAGAATGCCCAAACAACAACTACAAATAGAAAAATGCTATCACTGCGGCGAGCAGATAATTAAAAGCGCTGTGGTGTATAATGAGCAAAAGTTTTGTTGCACTGGGTGTAGGGGGGCGTATCAATTATTAAACGATAATAATTTATGCGAATTTTATTCAATTGATCAAAACCCTGGTAATAATCTTATTAACGAAATTGATGCTACTGAGTATGCTTACTTAGATGAGGATGATATCAAAAGAAAGCTTATTCACTTTGAAGATGAAAACCAAAGTAAGGTAACCTTAAAGTTGCCACAAATACATTGTAGCAGTTGTATTTGGCTTTTAGAAAATTTACAAACCATTAATAGTGGTGTATTAAGTTCAAGGGTAAATTTTTCTAAAAAAACTATACATATTTCTTACAGCCATAAAAATACCAGCTTAAGGCAGGTAGTTGAGTTATTGGCTGGGTTTGGTTACATACCTGAAATAAACCTGAATACCACAGATAAGAAAACAGTATCAACAACAGATAAAACACTTTATTACAAATTAGGCATAGCCGGATTTGCTTTTGGCAATATTATGCTAATGAGTTTTCCTGAGTATATTGGAATATCAGGTGATTTTAAGAGTGAATTTCAATTTTTATTTAGATGGGCAAACGCCGCATTGGCCTTACCAGTACTTTTTTACTCGGCAAGTGATTATTTGCAAAATGCCCTTAATGCGGTTAAAACAAAAATTATAAATTTAGATGTTCCTATAGTAATAGGAATGATAGCCTTATTTAGCCGAAGCATATATGAAATAATTTCTGGTTTAGGAGCAGGCTATTTTGATTCGCTAGTAGGTTTTGTATTCTTTTTATTGTTGGGTAAACTTTTTCAAGCCCAAACCTATTCTCACCTTTCATTTGAGCGAGATTTTAAATCATTTTTTCCTTTGGCGGTTTTAAAAAAGGCCGACAAAGGATACACACCAATTGAAATTACAAAACTTGAAGTTGCAGATATTATTCAAGTAAAAAGTGGTCAAATAGTACCGTGCGATTCAATTTTGCTCACTAACAGCACCCAAATAGATTACAGTTTTGTAACGGGCGAAGCGAAAGCAGTAAAGGTCGAAGCAGGTGAAACTGTTTTTGCAGGCGGGCGACAATTGGGACAAGCCATAGAGTTGAAGCTCACCAAAAAGGTGTCTCAAAGCTAC
>JBMYOR010000573.1:0-2620 GCA_049599535.1 Bacteroidia bacterium
CAATAACGGGCTTAAAAAACGCTACAAGCTCTAATTAAGCGTTATATAGTAGCTCATAATATTCTTCGAGCATACGTTTTACATTAAACTGATCTTTAGTATCCATAATGCTATTTCGCATCATTAGCTTCCACTTGTCTTTATCGTTGTAATAGGTAGGAATCACTTCATTCAACAAAACATCAAATAACGATGCTCTATCGTTATCATCTTGTTTTACAACATCTTCAGATTCAAATGCATTACCAATTTGCCAACCGTTTTCGCCGTGTTTGCAAGCTTCTGGCCACCATCCATCAAGCACACTAAAGTTTAGCACACCATTCATGCTGGCTTTCATTCCTGAAGTACCACTTGCTTCTTTTGGTCTGCGTGGATTGTTAAGCCAAACATCACTACCTCTTGTTAACCATGCGCCAATGGTCATATCATAGTTTTCTAAGAAAACCACTGAGTTTGGATACTTTTTGCTCCAATCTACCAAATTTTTAACTATTTGCTTACCATTATCGTCAAGCGGATGAGCCCTACCTGAGAATACAATTTGCACCTTACCTGTACCAAAAATCTCTTCGGCAATCTCAGCATTTTGAAAAATCAGGTCACTTCTTTTGTAAGGAACTGCTCTTCTTGAAAAACCGATGATTAATTTATTCTCATCAAGAGTAACACCATTTCGTTCTTCAACAAACTTTATGAGTCCGCGCTTATTGGCCATATGCGGTTCCCAAACATCATCACCACTTTCGGCAGCTTCAATCATATTGCTATCAACCCAAGTTGGCTGGTGAATCGCATTAGTTATGCCTACAATTTCGCTTCTGCCTTCAACATGCTGCCACATTTTGTTGGCTGTTTCGCCATGAAGCTGAGCCACTGCGTTTGATTTTTTAGAAAGACGCAATGCACCAACAGTCATATTAAAAGGACTTCCGCCTAAATCTTCTAATTGCTTTTCGCTTAAATGAAGGTTAGCGCCCATGTAGGTCAATCTACTAATTGGGTGGCTTTCGTTACCCTGAATTACAGGTGTATGTGTGGTAAACACAGTTTTGTTTTTTACCACCTTAAAAGCTTCATCGTAGCTTAAGCCATTGTTTTCCATTTCTTCTCTCAACAGCTCAAAACCAGCAAAAAGGGCGTGCCCTTCGTTAAAATGATAAACATCTACATCAATACCTAAGGCTCTTAGCGCTTTTACACCACCAATACCCAATACAATTTCTTGAGCCACTCGCTCTTCTCCAAACCATCCATAAAGCTGTCCGGTGGTCCATGCATGCGGATTACCAGGCACATCTGTATCTAATAAATAAATGGGGTTGTTACCATGTTCGGTAGTTTTCCAAACCTTACAAACCACATCTTCATTTTGAATCTGTACGGTTACGGTAACTCCTGTATCTTGTAAAAAATCGTATTTGTAGTTATGGTAAGTATCATAAGGTGTACCATCTTTACCTACCATTTGATCACTATAACCTTGTTTCCAAAGTATGCCTAAACCAATTACCGGAAAATCATATTGGTTGGCACCTTTTAGGTAATCTCCTGCTAAAATACCCAACCCACCGGCGTATTGTTTAAAGTCGCCCTCAAGGGCATATTCCATACAGAAATAGGCTACATTAGGTTTGTTATTGCTCATAATTAAGAGTTTATCAATTTGTGATTTATAAAAAATCACTGCAAAGTAAACACAAAGTGTACAAAGTACACTAAGGGCTTTTTGTTTTATGAATTATGTTGAGCCAATGGTATAAAAAACGCATTACTTTACCTCATAAACATTAATCGGTCTTATAAATCCTTTAATTCAGTTTATTCCAATTATTTTGTGCCACTTACAAAATCAATTTGTCAATGCGATACGCCTTTTATTTAATTACTTTTTTGGCCTTAATAGTTAGTTCATGCAAATCAACCAACGAAAAATCCGAAATCTCAAATTCAATTAAAGAAGTGAAAGACAGCACCTATACCGATAAAATGGTAATTGAAGATCCGCACTCATTTGCCAAACCCAATGAGGCTATTGTAAAACACCTTAACCTTGAAATGGCTATTGATTTTGAAAGCAAAACCCTAAGCGGTATTGCACATTGGAACATTGAAAGTGCCGAGAATGCCACTGAAATTATTTTTGACACAAAAGAACTCAACATTGAAAAAGTATGGATTAACAATGAGCAAGAAGCCGAATATAACCTAGGTAACCATGATCCTATTTTTGGTAGCGCGCTTAAAGTAAAAATTAACGAAGCCACCAAAGTGGTATCTATTAAATACCAAACTAGCCCTGGGGCCGAAGCCTTAATGTGGCTTGAACCCGCACAAACTCAAGGCAAAACGCACCCTTTCTTTTTTACCCAATCTCAAGCTATTTTGGCCAGAACCTGGATTCCGTGCCAAGATGGCCCAGGTGTTAGATATACCTACCAAGCCACAGTTACCACACCTGATGGTTTGATGGCGGCCATGAGCGCATCAAACCCTACCCAAAAATCAGCAACTAATACTTAAATAATTTTCCATTAAACACCATCAATAACCTTCATCTAACAATTGAATCCCTATTTAAACAAAAAAATGTACATTGAATGGGACAAGATTTTCTAAC
>JBMYOR010000574.1:0-2619 GCA_049599535.1 Bacteroidia bacterium
TCATTATCATCAATAATATCTTGTGCAGTATCTAAAGAATCTAGTTCAATATCTGTAGCTACAAATTTCCAATTGTATTCTGCAACTCCTAAAAGTGGATAAATACAAGTTGCTCCTGTACCAATATCTAAAATTTTTATATTTTCTTCGGATGAAATTAAATCTGCCAAATGAAATTGACTTTGATTTACCCAAAAAATGGACTGCTTCAGTTAATCAGCAATTGAGAACAAGAAACCAAGGAGTTGACAATACGTTTACTGAAATAGAGTTTGAAAAAGGGTTTTCAAAAGACTTTAGCTTTGGTTTTGGTGCTAGAATTATTGCTCGGTTACAACAAGAAGATGGCATTAGAGAAATTGACCCTTTTTTTAGATGGCATTACCAAGTGGCTTATGAGTATGAGCATGATCAATTTGAGTTTAAAGTTAGATACCGCCGGCAGCGCAGAAATCAATTAGGCATATCAAAACTACAAGGTGATTATCCTAGAATACATGATAGATTAAAGCTAGGCATGGCCATAAAGTTTGATGATTTTAAGCTCAATACAACTTATGAAATTTTTAGAAGAACTCAGTTAGGAACGCTTGATGGGATAAGTGAAAATAGATTGGGTTTTGGCTTTAATCACAAGATAAACAAGAGAAGCAGAATCGATTTAATTTGTTATACAGAACTAACTAATGAGCTATGGGAGCCAACTTTAACTAACAGTTTCGTTGCTCGATTTCGCTATAGAATTGATTTGGATTGAAAAGTTTTTCGCTTTTTTTAAATGGTGAAAAATTAAAATGTTGAAGATAGCAAACAAAGAAACTTTCAACTTTAAACTAGAAACACTAAACTAGAAACTTTACTAAACCCAAACTTTAGTGCCTTCGGTACAATTGGTGCAAATGTCAATTTGATTACGGCCTTTTAGAATTGAGCGTCTAAAGTGGTTATAGTCTTCAGAGTGCCAAATCTCTTTAAAAGGCACATTGGCAATAGAACCCATTTGATGCGTAGCGTCTTTATCAAAACAGCAAGGCACTACCTTACCATCCCATGTAAAAACGCAGCTGTGCCACATTTTCCAACAATGGTTAAGCAGTTTGTTTTTAATGGTATAGGTGCCGTCAGCTTGCTTTTTGTATCGGCTGTATTTTTCGTTGAGGGGTATTAAAGGATTGCCCTGCTCATACTCATAAACCTGAGCACTTTTAAAAGCCACGTAGTCAACACCATATTCTTTGGCTAGGGCTTTTACTTCGTTTATTTGATGCTCGTTGGGTTTTACCACCAAAAACTGAAAAATAGTGTAAGGCGTTTTGCTCTTTAACTCTTTCTTGGCTTCAATTAAGTTTTTGGTGCCCTCTAACACCTTATCTAGTTTTCCACCAATTCGGTAGTTCTGATAAGTTTCTTGAGTAGTTCCGTCAATTGAAATGATTAACCTTAATAAACCTGATTCTACAGTTTTGCGCGCATTGGTAGGGGTAAGGTAATGCGCATTGGTTGATATTGCCGTGTAAACCCTACGCTCCGAAGCATAGCGAATAAAATCAAAAAGCTGTCTGTTCAAATAAGGCTCACCTTGAAAGTACAAAATCAGATAAATGAGATAATCTGAAAGCTCATCCACTATCTTTTGGTAGATATCTAAATTGAGCATTCCTGTTGGTCGGCTAAAACTTCTGAGCCCACTTGGGCACTCGGGGCATCTAAGGTTACAGCTAGTTGTAGGTTCTACAGAAATAGAAAAAGGCATTCCATTCATTTTTGGAATGCCTGTATATCTTGATCTGTAGTAACTCTCTAAAACTTTGGCCGCATTGGCCATTTTTTTAGGACTAGTTGATCTTAATAATTGCTTTAAATCGCTTATCACTTAGTTCTATCCTTCGCCTTCATCTTCAGAATCATCTTCATCTTTTTCTTCAGGCACATATCCATGCTCTTCCATCCAAGCATCAATATCTTTATGAGCCATACCATCTACATTATGTAGCAGCATTTTTCTTAGGGTAAGCCAATCAAGCCTTACACCAACAAACTTTTTATCCTTATCTACTAGGTAAATTACTGGCGTACTGTAAATATTATAATAATCTCTAAATCTAGTTTGGTGCATGGGGTCGGCTACATTAATCCAGTCAAGGTTATTGTCTTTTACGTATTTACGGTAATCTTTTGATTCTACCAGATTAATTACTTTGCCTTCATCGTTTTTTACTTCTTTATAATCAGTATTTACGGCATATACCTTGACACCTTTATCCCTGTAATCGTCCCAAATCTTTTTAATTTTTGGAGTCGTTTTTTTACAGTGCCCACATGTAGATGAGTAGAAATAAACAATTGTATAATCGGCATCCACACCATAGAGCGACCTTGGTGTTCCTTCAATATCAAGCATTACTAGGTCTTGTGCTGGGTTGCCTACCAAAACATTACATTCTTTGTCAAGGTGTTCTAGCAATTTTTTCTTTTGTTTAGCTTTAAGCCAATCGCACTCGGGGTCATTTCTGTAATACTTATTTCCAAGGCAGCAAACCACTGCATTCATTCCCATTATGTTTGAGTTTTCGTATTTACTCATAGTCCAAGTAAGCACATTTTTATATACTTCTTTAT
>JBMYOR010000575.1:0-2618 GCA_049599535.1 Bacteroidia bacterium
ACGCGGGATAGTGCCGCTTGAGGCTTGCTTCGGATTCTTTGACGACCCAATCGACCGGTTCCGGGTCAAGCGTCCGGACTTTTTCAAACGGCGACACCTCATCCAGTTTCCACGGCCTCGACAATGACCATTCATCAAAGAACCGTCCGCCAAAGCGGAGTTTCACCGTGTCCAGCTCCGTTTTGAGGGCGGGGAGAAATTGGCGAAAGAACCGGTGTGTATGCCGAGCCCGCATTAATTGATGCCGCCGAATATGAATTGGGCGAAATGCAGACAATGCTCGAAAAAGCTGAGAAACTTTATGGTAAATACGCCTGGGAAAGATATGATGTAGTGTTTTTGCCACCTAGTTTTCCTTTTGGCGGAATGGAAAACCCCAGATTAACCTTTGCCACACCCACCATAATTGCTGGCGATAGAAGTTTAACATCATTAATAGCACATGAGTTGGCACATAGCTGGAGCGGTAATTTAGTAACCAATGCCACTTGGAACGATTTCTGGCTAAATGAAGGATTTACGGTTTATTTTGAGCAAAGGATTATGGAAGAAGTTTACGGCAGAGAATACTCTGAGATGTTGGCTTTATTGAGTTTTCAGGGTTTAATAGCCGAGTTAGAAGATTTTAAAGCTGAAAACGAAATGGAAGATACCCACCTTAAGCTAGACTTAAAAGGCCGAAACCCTGACGATGGCATGAGCGCCATTGCCTACGATAAGGGGTATTTATTTTTAAGAATGCTTGAAGAAAATTATGGCCGAGCAGCGTTTGATAATTTCTTGAAAAATTATTTTCAAACCAATGCTTTTAAAGTAATGACAACTGAAAAATTTATTACCTACCTTGATAAAAACCTACTTGCGCAGAACCGAGAAATAGCCAAAAAATGTGTGATTGACCAATGGATTTACGGGCCTGGATTGCCAGATAACTGCCCAAAAATCACATCAGAGAAGCTTTTGAAAATTGATGGCTATATTGAATCATATTTTACAAATGCGGCAATGGATATTGCACAAATTGATACCGCCGGCTGGACCGCGCATGAATACATTTATTTCGCAGCCAATATTCCTAAAAGTATTGAACCTGCCACATTAAAAATAGTAGACAACCACTTTGGATTTACAAATTCTACTAATAATGAAATATTGGGTAAGTGGTTTATTTTAGCCGCTCACGCAAATTACCAGCAAGCCTATGGGGCAATGGAAAACTTTTTGGTAAACGTTGGGCGCCGAAAATTTTTAACCCCAATATACCGCGAACTCGTAGCCACAAAAGCGGGTTGGAGCCTTGCCAATGCTATTTACACCAAGGCCAAGCCCAATTATCACGCCGTAGCTCGAAATACTATTGAAGAACTCTTGGCCGATTCGGCACCTGAAACCATCATTTCAAACAAAAAATCGAATGGATAGTGCGGTTGTAAAAAAAGGCTTTGGTACTGCTCCCGTTTTTTTAACGTCTATTTCTACCATTTTAGGAGCGATTCTATTTCTACGTTTTGACTATGCCGTGGGCAATGTTGGCTTTTGGGGAACCATGGCCATAGTTATTATTGGGCACCTTGTTACAATTCCTACCGCTATGGCTATTGCCGAAATTGCTACAAATCAAAAAGTTGAAGGTGGTGGAGCGTATTTTATCATATCTAGGTCATTTGGAATAAATATAGGCGCAGCAGTTGGCGTTTCGTTATACCTATCGCAAGCCATTAGTGTGGCATTTTACATTATTGCCTTTGCCGAAATTGCTCGGCTGCCTGAACTTGCCCCCTACTACGAAATGATGCAACAGCAAACGGGCTTAGACTTTAGAGACCCCAGATTTGTGTCAGTTCCGCTAATGGCAATTTTAGCATTATTGGTTTTTAAGCGTGGAGCCAACATGGGTATGCAGGCATTATACGTAGTAGCCGCAGTATTATTTGTTTCGCTAGTAATGTTTTTTATGGGCGAAACCGAATACCAGCCATCGCCAAGGTTTTTATCAAAAACAATTGCCAATCACGATGACTTTTTTACCGTTTTTGCAATCTGTTTTCCTGCCTTTACGGGCATGGCGGCCGGTGTAGGCTTATCGGGCGATTTAAAAGATCCACGAAAATCAATTCCAGTGGGCACTATGGCGGCCACAATTATTGGTATGCTCATTTATATTTTAGTGGCTTTAAAACTCTCATTATCAGCTAATCCATACAGCTTGGCATCAGGCAATATGGTTATGCGCGACATTGCCGTTTGGGGACCAATTATACCCATTGGATTGGCCTGTGCCACATTATCGAGCGCCATTGGTAGCATATTGGTAGCACCTAGAACTTTGCAGGCTTTGGCTAACGATCGTATTTTTCCGAACAGTAAAACCAACAAGTGGTTGGCCTTTGGCCGAAAAAAAGACGGAGAACCCATAAACAGTACTTTAATTACCATAGCCATTGCTTTTGGTTTTATTTTTATGGGAAATGTAGATTTTGTTGCCCAAATTATTGCCATGTTTTTTATGGTGAGTTACGGTGCAATTTGTCTTATTTCATTTATGGAACATTTTGCGGCTGACCCTGCATATCGCCCTGTTTTTAGATCTCGCTGGTATTTATCGTTAATTGGTGCAT
>JBMYOR010000576.1:0-2608 GCA_049599535.1 Bacteroidia bacterium
GTGAACAACCCTAAAATGAATGCTGATAATGCCATTTTAGCCTTCAATAGAAAAACGGATACAGTGCCAAGGGTGCAGATCATTGATAGAAAATGTCAAGATTGGAATAAATTGAGCAAATGCTACAACTCATTTACACAAAGCATAAGAATGGTTGATTGCAATCAAAAAAACCGTTGGGCCAAGCAAAATCGAAAATGGAGCATGGTGGTATCGGCTATAGATAAATCAGGAAACTTACTTTTTATTTTTACCCGCTCACCTTATACGGTTCACGATTACATCAATATTTTGCTCAATAGTGAATTAAACATTTACAACATGATGTATTTAGAAGGTGGTCCCGAATCAAGCTTCTATTTAAACCACCCTAAAAAGAAAGTAGCAAGAATGGGCAGTTATGAAACCAATTTTTGGGAAGATGATAGTAACAAAGATTATTGGCAGATACCTAATGTTATAGGGATAAGTAGAACGCGTTAATTAATAAATTCTATCCTTACTATAAAGTCGCTATACTTACTTTTTAATTCCGCAGCAGTATCAGAGCAACCCCAAAAGAAATAAACCTTTTGGCGATGAAATACAATTAACGTAAAGCATTGATAGGTTGATTTAACCTTACCATTACGCTTCAACTTTTGTTTTTCATCGAATGAAACAACAGCAGAATCACCAAAGTCAATAGGTTTAAAATCAGGAATTTTTAAATCGCTCTTGTAATAATACCTAGATTTATAATATTCAATAAATGACTTTCCTTTAATTGAGTCTAGAAAAAAATCAAGGTATACAAATTGTCCTATTTCATTCTCAAAATGTATAAATGGTCCATCAGGTCCTGCTGTCCATTTACCTTTTTGATTTTCGTTACAAAACCTAATTTTCAAATCGACTGACAAGATGTAATTATCTTCTTGAACGAAGCAAGTATCTTGTCCATTTAGATTGAAACAGTAGGCTAAAAGCAGTATAAAAAAGCTAAAACGCATAATCGAAATTACCCCTTAATGTTTTACATCTTTTCTCAGAGTGAAATTCATTTCATAAAATGTTTTTACAGAAAAGCGGTAATTGAAGATTATAGCTTGATCTAATAATCCAAAAAGAACTAAGACATCAACTTTGCTATCAACCGCGTACTCTGAAACTTATCAAGCGCTATTTTAATCATTACCGTAATGGGTATTGACATTATTAAGCCAGGAACTCCCCATATAAAACCCCATATTGAAAGCATAACCACTACAGTAATCACGTTGATTGAAAAGGTTTTACCCATAAAAATAGGTTCTAAAATGGCACCGAATAATACCTGAACGCCAGTAACCGAAAGCACAAAAAGCAAAAGGTTTAAAGATGGGTCAATTTCAATTAATGCAAAAACGGAAATTACTACCACCGAAATTACAGAGCCTATCATTTGCACAAAATTGATAGCGAAGGCAAAAAGCCCCCAAAAAATAGGAAAGCTTACTCCAAAAACCAAACAGGCAATGGTAAACCCAATTCCCGTAAACAAACTCACTATAAATTTCACCCCTACAAATCGAATCATATCGCGCTCAATCTTTAAAAACAGCTTGGTAGATGAGATTTTGTTTTTGAAAAAGCCCTTGCTCAAGAGCTCTTCAAAGTTTATGGAACCATAAAGCAGTAATACTACAAAAAACACGATTAACAATACCATGCTTAAAGTACCAGTCACTAAATCTATGGTAACACCTAGATTTTCAAAGAAATTTATTTTTTTTGAGTAATGATCAATTACGCTATCCCCTGCCATTCGTTTCATTCCTAAAAAGCGCTCAATAGATTCAATTAGATCAACTAGTTTGGTTTCGGCAGTTTCTAAAAAGGCATCATCTGCTTCAATAATCTCTCGTGCCGAGAGCTGAATTACTTCTGACCCTATTTTTACAAAACCCACAATTACGGCCATAACTATAAAAATAGAAACAGTTTTTGGAAGTCCTTTTTTACCCAGCCATCGCATCACTGGCAAAAACAACAAGGTAATAAACATTGATGCCACCAATGGTATTAATATGAATGCCAAAGTTTTAAGGATTAAAAAAACAACCGGTATGGCAATAATCAAAAGCAATGTATTTGTAGTTTTTCTTTTGTCCATTTTTAGCTATAGAAATAAGTTCGCGAAGAAACCATTCTCAATTCGCATGGTTTTGTTAATTAGTGATAAATACTAAAATCAATCATAAATAAATTGTTCTTTACTCGGTCTCAATGAATTTAATTTTGAAATATGAACACAGTACAAATATCAACTTTAATAAAAGCGAGAAAATCAACTTATCCAAGGCAATTTACAGGCGAGAAAATAGAAAGAGAAACCATAAAAAATTGGCTTGAACTTGCAAATTGGGCTCCAAATCATAAACTCACTGAACCGTGGCGTTTTGTTGTATTTGATAATGAAGCACTAAATGCTTTAGTAAACCAACACAAAGAACTTTACTTGGCTAACAACTCGCCTGAAATGATAAATGAAGCCAAGGAACTAAACAAAAAAAACAACTTCCAAAATACTTCTTCCTATGAACACATACAAATCTCCAAAGTTATTTTAAGTTGACATAATATGACC
>JBMYOR010000577.1:0-2604 GCA_049599535.1 Bacteroidia bacterium
CTCAGTGCACTTTTGGCAGCTTACTCCAAAAAACAATGTGCAAAAGGCTAATACTTTTATAGTTTTATTCATGATTTGTGGCTTTAGAATTCAAATGTTAAAATAAATTTTACTTTATTAATGCCCGTTAATACCAATTTAAAAACCATAAGAAGTTAATTTACATTTGCCAAGCACCTAAAGTAATGAATAAAAAACGCCTGCAGTACATCACAATTGCCATGATAGTGGCACTTGTAGGTATAATTGTAATTCAAGGATTTTGGATTAAAAATGCTTATTCAGCTATAAGAGAAAAGTTTTTTAGAGAAATTGAGTCAAAGCTCGATGATGTTATTGATAAGCATGAAGTGTTACTTACACTTGATTTAATTGAAGATATTGACCAAAGGGGGTTTACAGGAATTAGCAATTTTGAAAATCAAAAAAAGGTTTTAGCTAATGTAGACTCAAGTGAAGTAGTATTTAAAAAATATACTGTTGATATTGAAGAAGTACTTTTTGAGCCAAATACTGAAAAATTAGTAAGGATAAAAAGTGGCGATAGAAAATCAAACACAGCTCCTGAAGATTCTTTGTCGTATAGCCCAAATGGCAGAATTGATAAAATTGAGCTAAAAAAAGATAGCCACTTAGTAGATTTTGCTGAACTAAAAATGGATAGTGAAGGCCAGCTGTTTAGATTACTAAGGTCGTTTTTGGCCACCTATCCAAAAGTTGATAAAATTACGGTAGAAAGGGAGCTTGATTCGTTGATAAACATTGAAATGTCTAGGTTTAGTCCGAGTCTAAATTTCAGATACGAGATATTAGATTATCCTGCTGATACATTTAATACATTTATTGAAAGTAGCGAAAAAGATAATTTAGCGGGTGTACATATTAAAAAGAAATTATTTCCGAGCTCAACCACGCCACACAATATGCATTTACTTGTAAATGTTGTAGACCCTGTTAGAGTAGTTTTAAGCCAAATGAAAATGATTTTGATACTATCAATTTTGTTTTTAGTAATAATTGTGTATTCATTCGTTTATACGCTAAGCACATTAGTAAGGCAAGGCAAACTATCACAAATGAAAAGCGATTTTATTAATAATATGACCCATGAGTTAAAAACTCCTATTACTACAATTTCTTTGGCAACAGAAGCCTTGCTTGACCGTTCAATTGAAATGTCGCCTGAGAAGGTAAACAATATGAGTAGACTTATTTCTAAAGAAAACAATAGGCTTAAATCTCAGGTTGAGCGAGTATTACAAATGGAACGTTTGGATAGAAATAAAATAAAGCTTGATGTTGCTGAGCATAAGTTAAATGAGTTTTTGAAAGAGATATTAGAAAACGTTTCAATACAGGTAGAAAGTAAAGGAGGTCAAATTAACTGGGCCTTAAAAGCTGAAACTGATTTGGTGTCGGTAGATGAGCTTCATATTGGCAATGTGATTTACAATTTAATTGATAACGCAATAAAATATAGCAAAGAGCGTATTGAAATTTTTGTAACTACGTATGCAGTAAAGGATCAAGTTTTTATTGATATTGAAGATAAAGGAGTGGGTATACCTAAAGAGTTATTACCAAGAGTATTTGAGCGTTTTTATAGAGTTCCAACTGGTAATTTACATGATGTAAAAGGCTTTGGCTTGGGGCTTAGCTACGTAAAAGAAATGATGCAATTGCACAAAGGAGATGTAAAAGTGGCGAGTCAAATTAATAAGGGCAGCACCTTTACACTTGTTTTTCCAATAAATAAACAACACCAATAATGAAAAATTCTGATGTAAAAGTTTTAATGGTTGAAGATGATGATAGTTTAGGAAGTATTTTGAGAGAATACTTAATGCTAAAAGGTTATCAGGTATCACATGCCAAAGATGGTATGGAAGGCTTAGAAATGTATGAGAAAGATAAATTTGACATATGCCTGCTCGATGTAATGATGCCAAAATTAGATGGGTTTAACGTGGCTAAAAAAATTAGAGAAAACGATGATTATTTGCCTATCATTTTTGTTACGGCTAAATCTATGCAGTCAGATAAACTCGAAGGTTTAAAAATTGGTGCTGATGACTATGTAACCAAGCCTTTTAGTATGGAAGAATTACAGCTGCGTATTGAAGCCATTTTGCGTAGGTCTTCATCAAGCGAGATGGGCAAACCGCTCGATATGAAAGAGTACACCATTGGTACCTACAAGTTTAATAGATTGTTAAAAATCTTAACAGACAAAGATGGAAAGGAGAGAGGGCTTACTGATAAAGAAGCATCGCTGCTTGAAATGTTGATTCAGCACAAAAATGATACTATGAGTAGAAAAGAGGCGCTGCTAAAAATTTGGGGCGACGATGATTATTTTAATGGTAGAAGTATGGATGTATACATTACTAAAATTAGGAAAATGCTAAAAGGTGATGACAGACTAAAACTTAATAATGTGCATGGAGTTGGTTATCAGTTAATTGAGCTAAAAGATTAAAAAATAACTAATTAAAACGGTATTTTGAACTAAAGGATGCTATTTTTGCGAGCCTTAAAGGCGCTGTGGCCGAGTGGCTAGGCGGAGGTCTGCAAAACCTTATACAGCGGTTCGAATCCGCTCAG
>JBMYOR010000578.1:0-2586 GCA_049599535.1 Bacteroidia bacterium
GCACTCAACTGAAAAAGAAGTTTGGAGCGTTGCATATTTTTTAGATAAATATGAAAGGTATTTTTTATCTGGTAATGAAAAACACCATGTATTTTCAGAAAACAAATGGAGACGTAGTTTTTGCCAGAACAATATTCTCTACTCTGGGGCATATTTTTGATTCGAGTATTATTGCTTATGGGTTGGCTTACAATAGGTTCAAGTTAAAAAGCCACATAAATAGTTTTATACTACTGCCATTTTTATTACTCATAGCATCAGTTGCGCATGGCACTTATAACACCATTGCCAGCACAAGCGGCGCAAAATCCTATTTGCTTATGGTGCCTTTTATGGTTTTTAGTATGGCTCTTTTGGGTGGATTTTTAAATAATGGTATGAACAATTCGCCCCACTTTAACAAAAACTTGATTGCAAGTAATGATAAGTCGGTAAATATGATTGGTACCGCATTTATAATGCTTTACATTATTCAACAATGTATTTTTATATATATATCGCACAATTTTGATGTAACCGCTGCACGCGTGCTTAATACGGTTGGGCTAGTTGCTATTTTGGTAATTGTAATGGCTTACTTTTTAGGCACGTTTGATGTTGTGCGTGGTAAATGGCTAAATATTTCAGAAATGATATTTAAACTTAGGGTAAACAGGAATAAGGCCTTGGGTTTAAACTGCGAAATTTATACCAACAACTTAAGCGAAGTTGAGCATCTAACTGATTATTTAGTTGGCCATATATCTGATAGGGTAATGGTTGAAGGTGATGATGCTATTTTTTTAGTAAAGTTAAAAACTCCGTACAGTTTTAATGGAATTGAGTATAAGAGTGTCCTAATAAGGCATATTAATCACAGGCACAAAATTATTTCGGGGGTAGAGTTTAGTGTTAGGTTTATAGTGCCTGTAAGTAAGCGAGTAATGCTTGCAAAAAATAACAGTCGCAATAGCTTTGAGTATGCTGGCGATGCTTTGCTCAATGTGCCAAAAGGCTTGCAGCAGGTTGATTTAAATAAAATTACTGCTACGACAATTTAATAGTTCGGCTCAATGCATAAAGCAATTAAGCAGTTTTTTAATAGCTGATTTTGTTTTGAAGGCGTATTAAGGCGCGCAAAATTTGATTTAAATAAAACCAAAAGCTAATAGTTGTGTTTGGCCAATATGTCA
The DNA here is from genome assembly GCA_049599535.1 of Bacteroidia bacterium. Taxonomy (GTDB): domain Bacteria; phylum Bacteroidota; class Bacteroidia; order CAILMK01; family JACPUW01; genus JACPUW01. The sequence continues at coordinate 1,173 of JBMYOR010000578.1, forward strand.
ACACCTGTAAATGTTTTTTGGTTTAGAAGAGATCTTAGGTTGCAAGATAATGCGGGTCTTTATCGCATATTAAGTCAAAGAAAAAACGTACTTCCCATTTTTATTTTTGATACGGATATTTTGAGCGAATTGCCACAAAACGATGCACGTGTTGAGTTCATATTTAATACCCTATCTGAAATTAAAAGTAGTTTAAAGCAATTAGGTTCTGATTTATTGGTTAAATACGGTAAGCCTATTGAAGTTTGGAAAGAGCTGTTTAACCAATTTGAAATTGAATCAATTTACACCAATCACGATTTTGAAACCTATGCGATTAATAGAGATAAAGCAGTAGAAGCATTAGCTCAAATGCATAATGCACCATTTAAATCGTTTAAAGATCATGTGATTTTTGAGAAAGGCGAAGTGCTTAAAGACAATGGCAAACCCTACACGGTTTTTACCCCTTACAGTAAAAAATGGAAGAAAAAGCTTAATAACTTTTATGTAAAGTCATACCCAAATGAGCATTACTTTAAAAATTTAATGCAAATAAGTATACAAGATTTTCCTTCTCTTAAACCAATGGGTTTTACCGAATCGAATATTGAGTTGCCAACAGCAGATGTAAATGAAGAAATTATAGCGGCTTATGATAAAACCCGTGATTTTCCGGCTAAAAAAGGTACTTCTCGCTTGGGTTTACATTTACGCTTTGGAACCATAAGTGTTAGAAAACTGGCTCAAAAAGCACTTAAGCTTAACGAGACTTATTTAAACGAAATAATTTGGAGAGATTTTTATGCTACCATTTTATTTCATTTTCCGCAGGTAGAAACCGAAGCGTTTAAAAAGCAATATGATCAAATTCCGTGGAGAAATAATAAGGCAGAATTTGAAGCATGGTGTGCCGGACAAACTGGCTACCCAATAGTTGATGCGGGTATGCGTGAGCTTAATACCACAGGTTTTATGCATAATAGAGTGAGAATGATTGTAGCTTCATTTTTAACCAAGCATTTGTTAATTGATTGGCGCTGGGGCGAAGCTTATTTTGCCCAAAAACTTCTCGATTTCGATTTGGCATCAAACAATGGTGGTTGGCAATGGGCTGCTAGTAGCGGTTGCGATGCTGCACCTTATTTTAGAGTTTTTAATCCTGAGTTACAAACTAAAAAATTTGATCCACATTTAGCTTATGTGAGAAAATGGGTGCCCGAATTTCAATCTTTAAAATATCCAAAACCCATTGTAGATCATAAACTTGCGCGAGAAAGGGTACTTAGGGTTTTTAAAGAAGCCTTGGCCTAAAACTTAAACGGTTGTGTAATAGTGCTAGCAACAGGTAGCCCATCTCTAAACTCTGGAATACAACGCGGCAATTCTTTTAGTTGAGATTGAAGTGTTTGGCATAGTTGTATAGTGGCGGTTT
>JBMYOR010000579.1:0-2581 GCA_049599535.1 Bacteroidia bacterium
TTTGTTTTAAAAGGGCAAACATTCCTATTACATACTCAAAGAGCCATACGCCTATGCAACTATTGATTATGTTACCGATATCACCAGAATCAATAAAAATATTAGTGACCTATGTATTAAACTTAAGACCAATGAAAAATTTAGCTCAATTAATTGCCTTTGCCTTAATTGCAATTATAATAACCAATGGCTGTAAACAATCGACTACAACCGATGCTGAAATTAACCTTACGGAGCAACAGCAAAACGATATTGCTGAAGGATTTAACATAATGCAAACAAGTTGCTTTAGCTGCCACAGCCCGCAGCCAACTATGAAAGATCAGTTGGCACCACCAATGGTAGCAATAAAAGCCCATTACCTTGATAATGAAACGAGCTTTGATGAATTTGCTAAAGACCTTAGTAGTTACGTGGTGAACCCAGATTCTGCCACATCAAAAATGCCAGGTGCCATTAAAAAGTTTGGGATAATGCCTAAAATGAACTACTCGCAAGAGCAACTAAACCAAGTGGCTACCTACCTATTTTACACCGAAATTGAAGCCCCAGATTGGTTTGAAAAGCATTTTAAGGAAGAACAAAAACAACATAGGAAACGCAGACGACAAGGAAACAATAACATAGATTTTTTAGCAGAAGGCAAAAATTTTGCAATGAGCACAAAATCGATTTTAGGAAAAAACCTATTAGGTGCAATTAAATCAAAAGGAACTGCACAAGCTGTAGAATTTTGCAACACCAAAGCCATACCGTTAACAGACAGCATGGCTCATGCACTTAATGCACATATAAAAAGAGTATCTGATTTACCACGAAACCCAAATAACAAAGCCACAGGAGCGGCTTTAGATTATATAAACAAAGGCAAAAAACTACTCGCAAACGGAGAACCTATTAAACCACATTTGCTTGATATTGATGGAAAAAAAATTGGATTTTATCCAATAATGACTAATGAAATGTGCATGCAATGCCATGGAGCTAAAAACGAACAAATAGATTTACAAACATTAAATGCAATTGCCAAGCTATATCCCAATGATTTGGCCATGGGTTACAAAACTGATGAACTACGTGGTATTTGGTTAGTAGAAATGGATGCTAGGCCATAAAAAAAGCCCGACCTAATAGAATTAGGCCGAGCTTTAAAGTTGGTTACCTGTATATTTTATTTAACCAAATGGTTAAAACGTTTGCCGGCATATAAAAAACCAAAGGCTTCAGCTCCATCTTTTTTCAGGTTTTTATGATGTACTTTATGTACTCTTATAATTTTTCGCATGTAGGCGCTGTTAAATTTCCAATTGTGCCTGTAGCGTTTGTGTACTATAACATCATGAAAAACGAAGTAAGCAATACCGTAGCCAGTTACTCCCAAGCCTAGATAAAACAAAGGCCAAAAGCCATCAATTAATAAACCACTAAAAATCAAAGCCATTGCCAAACCACTAAAACAAATACTAAAAAGATCATTTTTTTCAAAAAAACCTTTGGGTTTGTTGTGATGGTCTCGGTGCCAACTCCATAATAAACCATGCATTATGTACTTATGGGTAAACCAAGCTACCCCTTCCATTCCTAAAAAGGCTACTAATACCAAGCCTATTCCAACTGCAACTTCCATTATAGTTTCGAAATAATTTTATCACTCATAGGGTTAACACCACTGGCAAAAGCTTCAATATAATTTCCGTTTTCATCAATTAAGTACTTATGAAAATTCCACTTAACTTTTGAATCTTCTACCGTATTAAGTTCTTTACTCGTTAACCATTTGTATATAGGATGCTGCGCATCTCCCTTAACATCTATTTTTTCGGTGAGCTGAAAAGTTACCCCAAAATTTTTCTCGCAAAAAGATTTTATTTCGGTGGCTGTACCGGGCTCTTGTCCGCCAAATTGATTGCAAGGAAAACCAATAATTACCACTTTGTCACCGTGCTTTTCATGCAACTCTTGCAAATCTTTGTATTGCTTGGTGTAGCCACACTCTGAAGCCACGTTTACCAATAAAAGTTTTTTACCTTTAAAACGCTCCAGCTTTATTTCTTCACCATCAATTGAGCTAATGGTATAATCGTAAATATTATCTGACATTTTTTTGTTTGATTTATAATTATTAGTAAATGCAATAGAAATTGCGGCTATAGCCACAAGTAATAGTAGGTTAGAAATTTTGTTCATTCAGTTCACTTTTTGTCAAGCTTCTTTTTCTTAACAGTTCAACAATAACAACGTTCATTAAAATAAGTAACATTCCGTACCAAAAATCTTCAAACGGAATTGTGGTTATCCTTATTCCTAAATTTTCGGCATTATTATAAATAACAACAGGATTTGCAGTAAGCACCCCATTTACCAACATAAATGGTAAGATTGAAATAAGAAAAGCGGGATAAAAATTATGCTCAATGTAGTTTTTAAATAGAACTCGCTGCAGTATTAAAAATGCCGCCAATAGTGAAAAAGTTATACTTGTATACGCTTTATCATAATATACAATAGCTGTGAGCAATAAAAGTAAAGCAATGCCATAAGTAATTAAATTAAGTAATTGGCTTTTGATTTTTATGCTAAA
>JBMYOR010000580.1:0-2576 GCA_049599535.1 Bacteroidia bacterium
GAAAGCAGGTGTGCTTCCATCAGAAAAAGGAGAGTATATAAAAAATATTACCCAGCAAAATGAAATAGTAGCTATGGCCGGTGATGGAATAAATGATGCTGAGGCTTTGGCTTTGGCAGATGTAAGCTTTGCAATGTCTCAAGGCACCGATATAGCCATGGATGTAGCAGGAATCACACTAATGCATGGTAAAATTACAGATGTACCATTGGCCATAAAACTATCTAAACTAACATCAAGAGCCATTAATCAAAACCTATTTTGGGCTTTTTTTTACAATGTAGTTTGCATTCCGATTGCGGCAGGAGTACTGTTTCCCATAAATGGCTTTTTATTAAGCCCTATGCTTGCTGGAGCAGCAATGGCCTTTAGCTCAGTGAGTGTGGTGCTTAATAGTCTTAGGTTGAGAAACGCTTCGCTTTAATTTGGCTTTAACCTGCTCAAAGGCTTCGGTTAACAAAGTCGCCGATATATAGCCTTCGGCTGTTATTTGTTGTATTTTAACTTGATTAAGAATGACTTTGGATTATTGACTTTCAACAAAAAATTAATTTTGAACCATAACAACCTATTTACTCTTTAACCTTAGACCCTTTAACACTTATAAAAAATGAAACATACCTTTAAAACCAACATCAACTGCGGAAACTGCATAGCTTCAGTAACCCCTTTTATGAATAAAGAATTAGATATTGAAAGTTGGGAAGTGGACACTGATAACCCTGATAAACTTTTGACAGTTGAATCTGAGCTTAGTGCTGAAGATGTAATTGCCGTAGTAAATGAAGCCGGGTTTAAGGCTGAAGCAATTGCCAATTCTTAAAACAACTAAATACCATATCTAAATCTTTGCAAAAAAGAACTTAACATTAATACAACTGACTATTATTGCTGTGTTAATTACTTGGTTTGGCAATACGCAGATTTTTGAGACTTAAATTAATCATACTCATACTTTTGCTTTGTAGTATTTTTACTCACAAAGCCAATTCTTATATAAACAATACAGTTTGTTGTGAGTTAAACGAGCCGGGTCTGCATTTAAGCCTTACAAAGGCAAGTAGTATTGCAAGAAAAAAACCACATTTTAAATGTGGTAAATACGTTAAATAACTTCTAATTTATGAAAAAGTCTGTTTTAATACCAGTTATTATATTTTTAACAAGTGCACAATTTTTATGGGCACAAAAGCCTGTTCAACTCCAAATAAATCATTTACTCGGAGATAAACCGTATAGCACTGAGATTGAATCTTCAAATGATCTTACTAATACGTTTACCACATCGAGGGTTGAATATTATATTTCAAAAATAGCTTTGGTACATAGTGGTGGTACAAATACCGATTGTAGCGGTGTTTATGTTTTGGCCAATGCAAACGATAATGGTAAATATAACCTAGGCCAATATGAAGTTGAAAACATTGAAGCCATTCAGTTTTATATAGGCGTTAATTCACCAGAAAATAACGATGATCCTACGCAATGGCCCGAAGGGCACGCGTTGGCTCCAAAAATGCCATCAATGCATTGGGGTTGGTCGTCAGGCTACAGGTTTGTTTGTATGGAAGGCAACACCACTTCTGCTCAAGATCAACAATACCAAGTTCACGCATTGGGCAATCAAAATTACTTTGGATTACAAATTCCGGTAAGTGCGGTTGATGAAAACGATACGCTTGTTATAAAGATTAATGCAGATTATACGCAGGCTCTATCTCAAATCAATATTGCGAATGGGCTAATAGTACATGGAGATATTAATGAGTCAGTTACATTGCTTAAAAACTTTAGCGAAAAAGTATTTAGTAGTGATAGTGGCGAATCAAGTATTTCGCTTAGTAGTAGTGAACTTTTAAACATTGATTACTTTGATGTTTATCCTAATCCATCAAACGGTCCATTGTTGGTATCTATTAATAATGATGTTTTAACAAACGCGCATTTAAATATTTGCGATTTAGGTGGTAGAATAATATACAACGCTGCAATGGCCAATAATGCGGCTATTAATTTAGAGTCAGGTGTTTACATTATAAAACTACTAGAGTTTAACAAGGTTGTAGCAATTAAAAAAGTAATGGTACACTAAGGGCAATTGAGCAATTGGAATAATATAATATTCGGTTGTTTTTTAATAATTTCAATGTCGTCTTGTCAAAAAAATGATGTTGATTTTCTTGTTGATAATCAGCTTGTTATACCTGATTATTACCCCAACGTAGATTTTCCGAGTGATAATGACTTTACTAAAGCAAGGTGGGAATTAGGTAAAAAGCTTTTTTACGATCCGATTATGTCGGTTGATAGCTCATTAAGCTGTAATAGTTGCCATAAGCAAGAGTATGGTTTTGCCGATAATGTTCAATTTAGCAATGGTGTTTTTGATCGAAAAGGAATTAAAAATGCGCCCAGTTTAGCCAATGTTGTACTCAGTCCATATTTAAATTTTGATGGTGGTGTTTCAACACTCGAAAAACAAGTTTTGGTTCCTATACAAGAGCACAATGAATTTGATTTTAATATTTTATTGATTCAAAATCGCCTTAAAAATGATGATGATTACGTAGAACTAA
>JBMYOR010000581.1:0-2569 GCA_049599535.1 Bacteroidia bacterium
GTTAACTTAGCTTATAACAGGGCTATAAAAGAGCAATCCGATAAAGATAATGTTATAGTTAATGGGTTTAATAAGTGCAAGTATTTTCATGTAGTTGGTCAGTTAGACAGTGCACTTATTTATGCACAAAATATGGTAGACCTTAGTTTAGAATATGGCCATACTACCCACTTATTTCATATTTATGATATAATGTCATTAATTTACGAGGAGCAAGCAGATTTTGAGAAAGCGCTTGAATACCATAAACTAAAATCAGATATTAGAACCGAACGTTCTAACCGTCAGTCAAAAGAAAACTTTGATAAAATGGTGCAGGCACTTGAGTTGAATTATTCTGACGCTGAAAAAAAAATGAACGAAGAAAAACTGAAAAGAGAACGGGTTTATATGTATTCAGTTTCTTTTTTACTTTTACTTAGCGTGGTTTACGCAATTCCGCTTTTTAAATCAATTAAAAAGAAAAAGGAATTGAACCAAACCCTAATAGAAAAAACTGAAAATTTAGACGCTAGCAACAATGAATTACGAGAAATAAATGATTTAAAAAACAAGCTTTTTTCTGTATTGGCTCACGATTTACGCAATCCAATACTTTCCCTATCTGGCTATTTAGATCTTTTGGCCGATGATAGTTTAGACCCAGACGCAACTAAAGTGCTTTTGAAAAAACTAAGACTTCAGCTAAAAAATACTGAAGAGCTATTATCAAGCATTGTTTTATGGGCAAAAAGTCAGGTTAACGGCATTAAACTTACCATAAACCAAATAAACTTTAAAGAGCTTATTGATAATGAAATTAAACTCACTAAAGATGCTGCTGAGTATAAATCAATAGAGTTGATTAAAGGGCGTATTTGCGAAAAAACGGCAAGAACAGACGGGGCAATTATCAGATTGATTTTGAGAAATTTATTGAGTAATGCTATAAAATTTACATCAAAAGGAGGGCAGGTTAGTGTTGGTTGCGATTATACACCATCAAAAGGGTTTTATATATGGGTAAAGGATACAGGTATTGGCATGAGTAAAGATCAACTCAATAGCATGTTTACCAATCAATTAAAAAATAAAGAGGGAACCAACCATGAGCAAGGTTTTGGACTCGGTTTATTACTTTGTAATGATTTTGCTGCCAAACTTGGAGCTCAATTATTGGTAGAAAGTAAAGCCGGTTTAGGAAGTACCTTTACTATTTTTATTCCATCGGCGTAAGATTATTTCTCGGGCTTTTTTAAAGTTGGCCAATCTTATATTTTTAAGACGCATTTTGTTAATGAGCTCAAACCTAGGAAATGCCCTTTTGAATAAAAACAAATACTTAAACATGGCATGGCAAGCTATAGCGCCAAAGGTGTGCCACAAAAAATGCGTACCTACAGGATAAAGCCATTGTTCTCTATCACCAATTCTAAAAGTTAAGGCAAGTCCAAAGGCTATAAGGGCAATAGTAGGGTAGTACCAGTACAAAAACTTGGTTTTTGACAAAGCCATAATGAGCGGAACCAGTATAAAGGCGGCCAATATGCCATAAGATGTTGATGTGTTTAACCAATCGGGAATAGTGTAAAAATTTACAAACTGCAGGCCCACAGCAACAACTAAAGCCAATATCGAGAGCAATACGTTTTTGTAAATTCTATATATAAAATAAGCAGCAGCGGCAATGCATAAAACCAAAATTGGCACCCAGTCCATCCACATTGCCCATTCCCAAACTCTAAAACCATGGTAAATGGTACCCCCTAATCCACCAATGGCCAATATAACTGACGATAGTTTTAAAAACCTAAAACTTGTAGCTTGTCTGCTAGATTTTACGAACCAGTACAGCGCAATAAACATAAATATTGCCGCTGAAATCATATTAAACGGCTCAGGAAGCAAATCGTTAAAATTAGATTCAGTATAGTGTGGGCCACCATCAATATGTAATATTTCATCGCCTTTTAATGCCCCTGAAGAATCGTCTTGTATTGAATGAAAAAGGCAAATTGCCTTATAGAGTCCGTTTATTATCATGCTTTAATTAATGCCAAATCAACTAATAAAAATCCAGTTAAAAAAGTTTTTAGCTTTCGTTATTTTCTGCAAGCTTTTGGGTTAATAAATCTTTTAGTTTTGGTCTAACTCTTCCTTTTTTAAAATGATGTATTTGTGATTTCATTCCTTTTCTCAGCTCTTTTTGTTTATCTGAAGGTAGGTGAATAAAATCAGTACAATCTTGTGAACAGCAGCCTTCAAATTTGGTTTTACATTCATTGCATTGAATAAAAAGCAAATGGCATGCATCATTTGCACAATTGGTATGCGTATCACAGGGTTTACCGCATTGATGGCAGTCAGAAATTATAACATCTGTAATTTTTTCGCCAAGGCGTTCGTCGAATACAAAGTTTTTACCCAAAAACTTGTTTTTTAGTCCTTTTTCATTGCATTGCTTAGTGTACTCAATTATACCTCCGTTAAGTTGATACACATCTTTAAAGCCAACATGCTTTAAGTAGGCCGATGCTTTTTCACACCTTATTCCGCCTGTACAATACATTACCACAGGTTTGTCTTTGTT
>JBMYOR010000582.1:0-2568 GCA_049599535.1 Bacteroidia bacterium
TCATACCAGTAGTTAACCCTAAAAAACCAAAGAGTATACCCACATTGGCAAATTCAACTGCCCAGGCATCGTACAGTTTATTTGAACTGCTCAAATACCTGATCGAAAACACTACAGAAACCAAAAACATAGTAACCATGGTAAACCACATGGGCACATGAAAGTAAAGATTTCTAATGGTTTCGTAGAGAATTTCTCTTTCAGGAATTCCGCCTAAAAGCCCCATAATCACAACATAAATCATGATTACAATGGTGGTTATTTTCCAAACTATACCTTTCAAAAAAATAAGGATTTAATAAATCGATGCGAAATTAGCGAAAGCCCCCTAAAGGCTGTAGTGATGTAAATCAATCCTTCCACAAGAATGGAAAGAACAATACTGCTACAACAAACACAACCAAATCTATTGATAATAAACCAGTTAAAGGTTTGGCTACATAATTTACAGGAGTTACTAATAGCGCTGCTTTTGATAATTTAACCAAAACCAACATTTGTGGAATAATTACTGGTAAGCCTAAAATGGTCATTAATACGCCTGCATTCCTTGCTTTTGATGCAATAGCCGAGATCATAGTGAATGTAAAAGCCAAACCAATGGCGCCTACAACCGAAATTAGAAACCATAGGCCTGTACTTTGTATAGGGAAACCCAATAAAACACCAAAAATCAAAGAACTGAAAAATGCCAATAAAATCATTAAGAGAGCATTAAAGAGCATTTTTGATAAAATCATTGCTTGTGGACTTACTAGCTGAAAATAGTAAAGCTTTGTATTACCACTCTCGTTAATAAACGACCGTGCCGATGCATTTACAGCTGCAAATAATGTTACAATCCAATAAAGCGAGACCCATACTTCTGAAGCTGTGGTTAAAAACATTTGATAAATTACAAATGCAGTACTCAAAACGTACAATATAATAGCGCTTATGGCATTTTTTTCGCGCCACTCTAAAAGCAAATCTTTTCTTATTAAGTACCAAACGCTTTTTAGCATTTGACAAAGATGATAATTACTATCGTCTTTTTAATCGTTTAAAAATGTATCTTGCTCTAATATGATTAATTGCACAACTTGTTTTGGCGCAGTTTTAAACCAATAATCTGTTGGTTTACATTACGAAGTTCTAAAAAATGGAAAAGGCAAAAATTGAACGTTTAAAAAAGAAGCAACTTGAACTTCAAGAAAAAATTCGTCTAGAAAAGCTTTGTGAAACAATATCCGATAGTATTGATTATCTCAATTCTAATAACTTTAAACATAAATTACATTACAAAAATGAAAATCTAAATTGGATCGTAAACAATGTGAAAAACAGAAAAAAAGATGGGTACAATGGAATTCATGGTGATTTTCAAATTGACGTTGATAATTCTTCAATAAAAACTGTGTATCACTTGGTATCTGAAAATGATTTTTTAAAAATTAAACCTATCATAAATTTTATAAATCAAATACCTAATGATAGTAACCTAATAGTATGCTCACTAACCGCTGCTCCTGAATTAGAAATTACTAAGAATACTTTTTTAACCAAACCTTCAGCATTTTTTCCTACACCCGAAACTTGGATAATTGATGAAAATAAGTCTATACTAATAGAGAATATCTGGGACCAAAACATAGTAAGGTTTATTAATATTGAAATTATTGAAAGGCCCATTTTGCAATTTAAAGCTACAATTGAATAAAAAAAAACGAATAGAAATCGCTGCTTAATTATCAAGCATGTAAAAACTCCACTTTTTTTTACTAAGCTAAACAAACTCGAACAAAACAAATATTTTACGATCTCAAACCTATTAATCGTTTACTTAATTTAAAAAATGCGGTAATACAACCATATAGCATTTAAACTCACCATAATCATGACATTTAGATATAACACAACAATTCTGATAGCCATAGTTTCATTTACCGTAATGGCTTGCACAAATGCAGAAAATAAAATTGAGCAAAAACCAATTGAATTTAAACGATCTAAGGTAGAGTTAGAACTTAATAGCATGCTCAACAAATGGCACAAAGCTGCTGCTACAGCAAATGCTGATGCATTTTTTAGTTTTATGACCGAAGATTGCATTTACTTAGGAACAGATCCGAGCGAAAAATGGAAAAGAGACGAACTACGAGAATGGGCCGCTTTTGCCTTTGATAGAGACACAGCCTGGGCTTTTACTCCTTTTGAAAGAGAAATATATTTTGCTAAAGACAGTAAAACCGCTTGGTTTGATGAAAAACTCAAAACGCAAATGGGCGAATGCAGAGGTAGTGGCGTTTTAATTGAGACCGAAAACGGCTGGAAATTAAATCACTACAATTTGGCGGTAACAATTCTAAATGAGAAAATGAAAGAGTTTTTACAAATTGATCAAAAGACCAACCCTAAAAAGCCATAATCAACTTTTTTCAGCGGTTTTAACCTGCATTTGATTTAAATTATAATTACCTGAAATAGTATTCAAAGAAAATTTAAATAATTAGATAAGTTGTTCGAAAAGGACATATTTAATGGCCAATAAAATTCTAATAATATCTGCATCTTTCTTCTTGTTCATAA
>JBMYOR010000583.1:0-2561 GCA_049599535.1 Bacteroidia bacterium
CAAGGTCGCGTAAGAACTCATAGGTTTTCATGAATTCTTCATCCGTTTCGCCCGGAAAACCCACAATTACATCAACGCCAATGCAGCAATCAGGCACTAGTGCTTTGATTTTTTCTACTCGGCTTTTATAGAGTTTGCGTTCGTAGCGACGGCGCATGGCTTTTAAAATAGCATCGCTACCACTTTGCAATGGCACATGAAAATGTGGCACGAACTTTTCTGATTCGGCTACAAATTCAATGATTTCGTCCTTGAGCAAATTAGGCTCAATTGAAGAAATTCTAAACCTTTCAATCCCTTCTACCTTATCCAAAGCCTTCGCTAAATCATAGAACTTTTCATTGTTTGGGTAGCCAAAATCGCCAATGTTCACTCCGGTCAAAACGATCTCCTTTACACCTTGCTCAGCAATATCATTTGCCGTTTTTACTACGTTTTCAATGGTATCGCTGCGGCTACGGCCACGGGCTAATGGAATGGTACAAAAAGAGCAGAAATAATTGCAGCCATCTTGCACTTTTAAGAAAGTACGTGTGCGCTCACCGATTGAGAATGCCGATTTGTACTCTTTTACCTCTTTAATGTGCGAATTGTATAAAGTTGGCTTTTTGCCCAATTCTTCCATATGGGTGGGAATATTGAACTTCTCAGAAGCTCCAAAAACACCATCTACACCTGGAATTTCTAATATCTCCGCGGGTTTTAATTGCGCGTAACAGCCAATAATAGCCACCTTGCTTTCAGGGTTAAACTTCTTGGCTTCGCGCACTATCTTCTTACACTTTCTATCGGCGTGATCGGTTACCGAGCAAGTATTGATCACGTAAACATCAGCGCCATCTTTAAAATTGGCAACTGAATATCCGGCATCTTTAAATTGACGTGAAATGGCAGAAGTCTCAGAGAAATTGAGCTTGCAACCTAAAGTGTAAAAAGCAACAGATTTGCTCATTCTAGCGCATTGAGAGTTTTATCTCTGTCATTTTCTTTTTGGTGTACAATGGGAAATCGCCGCGCATCATCCAACCGTAATAGCCAGGGTCTGTGGTTAGTACATCAACTACAGGCTTGCCTTTGTGCTTGCCAAAATTGATGCATGGTACGCCATCTTTATTCTTCACTATTCTACCGGCAATATCTACCATTTTATCACTCGGAGCTCCAGTGAATTCATGAATCGCTTCCGTATCATTCTCAAGTTCTTCATATCGCTCAATCTGCGATTGATACACTTCCATGGTAGCTCTTGTATCCGCCTCGGCACTATGTGCGTCAACCAATGTTTTATCACAGTAAAATTTATAGGCCGCTTCAAGCGTACGCTTTTCCATTTGATGAAAAATACGCTGCACATCAATGATCTTGCGGTTTTTCAAATCGAAATCTTGATCTACGCGCAAAAACTCTTCAACCAACATGGGTACATCGAACTTAAGCAGATTGAAACCTGAAAGGTCGCAGCCTTCTAAAAACCTATTTACATCAGCCGCAATTTGTTTGAAGGTTGGCTCATTGGCTACATCATCATTACTAATTCCATGAACGCCGCTAGCTTCTTCGCTAATTGGCATCTCGGGATTAACACGGTAGGTTTTGGTTTCTTCACTTTGATTAGGATTTTTCTTGATCATTGAAATCTCAACAATGCGATCAACTCCTACTTGCAGACCTGTGCTTTCAAGGTCAAAAAAAACGATGGGCTTTTTCAGGTTCAATTCCATGGGTGCAAAGGTAATAAGAGCTATTAGCTTAACTGGTTGATTTTTGGCCGAGTTTACTTTTGATTTTTTAATCGATGATTTTCACATTACGACAACAATCAATTTCTTTGTTTTTAAATTACAATCATGAGAAAGCTAGCCAGCATTCAACGCATAAAATCTATAGAACCTATTGAAGGCGCCGATGCCATAATGAAAGCCACAGTATTGGGCTGGGAGTTGGTAGTAAAAAAAGATGAATTTAATGTTGGAGATTTAGTCGTTTACTGCGAAGTTGACAGCCTATTGCCCGAAAAACCGGAGTTTGAATTCTTGAAATCAAGGGGCATGCGGATAAAAACCATTCGGCTTCGTGGACAAATTTCTCAAGGTATATGCTTTCCGCTAAGTGTGCTACCTGATGATTTTAAGGTAGAAGAAGATGCTGATTGCACAGATGCCATTGGGATTACAAAATATGAGCCACCAATGCCCGCTTCACTTTCTGGAGTAGCTAAAGGTAATTTTCCGGGCTTTATTCCCAAAACTGACGAAACAAGGGTACAAGTTCTACAAGGCGTTTTAGATAAATATGCTGGTACAAAGTGTTATGTAGCCGAAAAATTAGATGGTAGCTCGGTAACCTATTATTACAACAATGGGCAATTTGGAGTTTGTTCTAGAAACTTAGACCTTGAAGAAACAACTGAAAACACCCTTTGGATCAAGGCTCGTGAATTAGATATTGAAAACAAGCTTAAAAGCCTAGGCGGAAACTTTGCTTTGCAAGGTGAAATGGTGGGCGAAGGAATACAAAGCAATAAGTTAAAATTAAAGGGCCAAACTCCTTATTTCTTCAAC
>JBMYOR010000584.1:0-2556 GCA_049599535.1 Bacteroidia bacterium
AGAGTTTTTAGGTATCATAAATAACAAGTTAGAATTAGTTGAAATGTCACCTGTTTTTTTAAGTCGAAATGTTAATGAAGGATTTTCTGGAGGTGAAAAAAAGCGAAATGAAATTTTACAAATGATTTTATTAGATTCAGAATTATCAATTTTAGATGAAACTGATTCAGGTTTAGATATTGATGCTTTTGCCCCGCGACTTTCATTCTTCTGGGCTGTGGGGATGAACCATTTTATGGAGATTGCCAAAATGCGTGCCGGACGTATGCTTTGGGCAAAAATGGTGAAGCAGTTCAATCCAAAAAATCCAAAGTCAATGGCGCTACGTACCCACTGCCAAACAAGTGGCTGGAGTTTAACCGAGCAAGATCCCTTTAATAATGTGGCTCGAACTTGTGTTGAAGCCATGGGCGCTGCTTTGGGTGGAACACAATCGTTGCACACCAATGCGCTTGACGAAGCCATTGCATTACCTACTGATTTTTCAGCGCGAATTGCCAGAAACACACAGATCTATTTGCAAGAAGAAACGCAAATAACCAAGGCGGTTGACCCTTGGGCGGGTTCGCATTATGTAGAAACGCTCACCAAAGAGTTGGCCGATAAGGCTTGGAAGCTCATAGAAGAAGTTGAAGAGCTAGGCGGCATGGCGAAGGCGGTAGAAACAGGTTTGCCTAAAATGCGTATTGAAGAAGCCGCAGCCAAGCGTCAGGCGAGAATTGATGCCGGTAAGGATGTAATTGTTGGGGTAAATAAATACCAAACCGACGAGAAAAGCGAGATGGATATTCTTGAAGTTGACAATGCCAAAGTGCGTGAGCAGCAGGTGGATCAGCTGAACAAGATTAAAGCCGAAAGAAATAATGACAAGGTAGCTGAGTGCTTAGCAGCCATTACCAATTGTGCTAAAACTAATGAAGGCAACTTGTTAGCGCTAGCCGTAGAAGCAGCAAAAGAACGAGCCACTTTAGGCGAAATATCTGATGCGCTTGAAGAAGTTTGGGGAAGACATAAAGCTGTGATTAGAAGTATTCAAGGGGTTTATTCAGCTGAAATGAAAGGTATGAACGAAGATTTTGAAAAGGCACGTGCGCTTGCCGATACTTTTGCCGACCAAGAAGGACGCCGACCAAGAATAATGGTCGCCAAAATGGGGCAAGATGGTCACGATCGTGGCGCCAAGGTGATTGCTACATCATTTGCCGATTTGGGCTGGGATGTTGACATGGGTCCGCTTTTCCAAACCCCAAGCGAAGCCGCCATGCAAGCCGTTGAAAATGATGTTCATATTTTGGGTGTTTCATCTTTGGCTGGTGCGCATAAAACATTAGTTCCACAAGTAATAGAAGAACTTACCAAGCTTGGCCGAGAAGATATTTTGGTAGTTGCCGGCGGTGTAATTCCGCAGCAAGATTATCAGCATTTGTTCGATAAAGGCGTTGCTGCAGTTTTCGGTCCGGGAACGCAGATATCGAAAGCAGCGAGTGAGATATTGAAAGTGCTTATTGGGGAATAATCTCAGTTTCTTGTTACGGGTTTCTAGTTTCTAGTTGATCTTTTGGTCTGATGTCTAAGGTCCTTTAAATCTTGTAGCTCGCTTAAATATCAGTTCTTTGCACGCTCTTGCCCAAATATTGGAGCGTAGTTGCCACTCGCTTGGAAGCAAGCGGCTTTTATATAATTTGCTGTCGCGATGCTCCTGCGTCGCGACGAAACATCAATTAAGCGCTCTGCGCTGGTTGTGATTTATTGATTATGTCTTTCGATAAAGCCATATAAGTTTTTCATAAGGTTCTTAACATCTTCTGAGAGATCTTGCTCTTTATCCATGCAATCAATTGCAACCCTGCAAAAATCAACTTTGCGCTGAATTGTTGATGCATTTGCATCTTTACCATATCTTTTTACTTCCCTTTTACTTTCAGGTAAAACATTTCGATCAATAAAGCCTCCTAAATATTCGTTGGCATAATCTTTATATTTAAAGCTGTTGAATTCAGGCTCCAAATTTTTATTTCCAGATTTATTACGTTCAAAATGAGTAATTGTTTTTTTGAGAATTTCAGGCGTAAGTAAATTTTCAATTTCACGTCTACCAAGGCGATGATAAGACTTCAAGCTACCTGAATTCAGCTTTGATTCTAGCGCCCTATGTCTTCTGTATTTTGCACTCTCTTCATCAATAGGTTCGCCTTGTTTATTTAAACCCGCTCCATCATTATCCGAAACCACAAAAGGACTTCCACATAAACTTTCAATATTGATATTTTCGTCATTATCTAAAAATGACCAATGTGTAATGTTAGTGCCTCCAAACTCCACAAAGGAGTAGTGAATGTCCTCATGATAGACTTTGCCATCATTTAATTGATTTTGATAAATCTCCAACCATTTCCTAATGTAAAGTCTATCAGTAATGCCTTCAACCCAAATAGTACAATTTGACAAAAAAACAGAATTATAGAACATCTCTAAAAATGGCGTTATGTATTATGCTAGAAAGCTCAAAAACGTTGTATGCTACTGATTCAATTGACTATAAACAGTATTTGATTG
>JBMYOR010000585.1:0-2553 GCA_049599535.1 Bacteroidia bacterium
CAAATACCATAGGATTTGACGACTTTATTATTGGTTCAGCAGCAGCCTTGTACACTTGGGGCGATTTAGGTGAAGAGACCTTTCATATTGACAAGAAGTATAGGATTGAATTTATTGAGTAGCGGCTTGAAATAAAAGGCAGAACAGTTCGTTTCAGTTGGCCTAATTTTAATTGGCAAAGCTGATTTAGAAACTTTACCCAACCAATAATTACTTAATAAATGAAATTCAAGTTTTTTGCCTTTGCTTTAGGTTTGGGAGCCCTACTATTTACTTCATGTAATAGAGAATGCGCTGTTTGTACCATGTACGACAAATATGATCAGCCACTTGGCGAATACACATCTTGCGCCAGCGACCCTGAGCAAGACGCCATTGAGAACTTTTGCGAAGGTTGTGAAGGTCCAATAAAGGCGGTTTGTGATCAGGTAGACTAAACCCTATAAACATGACATGTCTTTAATGTTACTTTTAAAAAGACATGTCATGTTTAAAAATGGCTAAGTTTAGAAACAACTTGGTTACCTTTAACTACAAACCATACCAATTGAAAAACCAAATCATATGAACTTAGTAAAAACTACTCTTGCCAGCTTTGTATTACTCACTGCTATTGCCTTTTCTTACTCACACACCAAAATCGAAAGCGCTGAATTTGGTGTTTGTGCCCGAATGGAAAACAATGCCATATATCTCAAACTCAAGAACGATGCTACGTTTACCTATAAAGATCAGTTGATGAATACAACGGGTACATGGCAGCAAGATGGTTCTAAGATTCTTTTAAGCCCAAAAGATGAAATCAAAAACTTTAGAAATGTATGGAAATTAGAAGATGATAATAGAGCAATAAAATCTAGAGCAGGGCTGAGCTTTTATCGTTTGGTAAATAAAAAGTTATGTGTTGAATGCGAGGGTTAGCATAATTTATATCCCTTGTCTTAACAAATACCCAATGGTTATTCCTGTTTCGGCGTAACCTTCAATTATGCCTAATGCAGCCCTTGATGCTAATGAGATCCTAAAATTTTTATAATAGGCAGAAAGTTCTCCAGACAGTGTTGGCCTAAACCAAGGTGCAGGAATTTGCGGTGATAAATCGACTCCACAACCGAGTAAAACGTCGATTCTAAAATCACGTTTGTTCAAAATGGCTAGTCCAGAACCGCCACCTACGTTAAAATATGTTTCATCATATACGCCACCATGTTCGATTGACAAATTCTGAGAAAGTATAAAAACATTATATCGTTGTTGCACAATTGTACCAAATCGATATGCCGGATACCCATCTTCATCTCTTCCTTGATCCATGTTACTATGATATCGATTTAGAACTCCGAAGTTAAAACCAACTTCAGTTGCACTTTCGGGATAGCTTTGAGCATTTAGGATTGATGAAGTGCTAAGAATTAGGAATAGGATTAACGCTTTTTTCATAACAGATTTTGAGCAATTTAATAATAAAATTCGTAGGGTCTTTTATCAAATTATAAGAAGAACTAAGCTTCAAAAACTAGAAACATTAAACTCTAAACTGATTTATCCTGCAATCAACTTCTCCAACCAATCGCCTACAATATATGAAAGAACCGCAGCAGCTCCACCAAGTATCAAAGTTTCAATTACACCCCTAAGTTTTGCAGTACCTGTTACCTTACTTTTTAAAAAGCCAATACCCATAAAAGTTAAAGCCGTCATAATACTCGAAACTAAAAACATGTTGAAGCTAGTTTCGGTCAGGTAATCATAAATGTAGGCCATTAAAGGAATAAAGCCCATTACAATAAAAGCTGCGAAAGTAGCAGCGCCCATACCAATAGGGGTTTTGGTTTCTTCTTGCATTTCTAGCTCTTCTTTCATCATCACCTCAACCCATCGGTCTTTATCGGCTGTAATATGGGTTACAATGTCTTCGAGCAGTTTTCCTTCAAAGCCATATTTTTCGTAAATCTCTCTAATTTCTTCAACTTCTCTTTCTCGTAGATTTTCAATTTCCCAATACTCAATGGCTTTGTGTTTTTGGTAATTGTCTTTTTCTGTTTTGGTACTTAAATAGCTACCTACGCTCATGGCAAAACCATCGGCAATAAGGTTGGCAAAACCTAAAATTATAACAACAGAGCTTTCAAGTCCGCCGCCCGTAGCGCCTGCAACCACCGCAAATGTGGTTACGCTACCATCAATGCCACCGTATACAAATTCCCCAATATAGTCTTGAAACTTTCCGAGCCTTCCTTTCTCGTGAATTTTGTTTTCGTTGTGCTTTGCCACCATAAGGCAAAGTTATTGAGTCATTTGCTCAGAATCATTCTAAATAAATCATTGTTTAAGCACAACTTAAACTGCTACCAAATAAATAAGTAGTAACCTTTGCGCAATTAATGGGAACGCTTTTTTACGAAAGAAGTTTCCAAAAACTTTTTTCAAAAAAGCAAATATGGACAAACCCTAATCGTGACATTAAATTCTTCAAAAAATCAAAAAAAAAATCACCTAATTAAAACAAATAGCCACTATTTTTTAAAAAAAACGTGACATAAAAACTACTTT
>JBMYOR010000586.1:0-2552 GCA_049599535.1 Bacteroidia bacterium
CATGCCTAGTTTGGTAAGGCAATTTGCGGCATCACAATATCATCAATTATATTTTGAAACATATGCTCCAGGCGGGTTTACTTTAAATTCTCATAGCAATGATAATGAGTCAATAACGCGAATTAAAAAACGCAATTGGCAGTTTATTGTGTTGCAAGAGCAAAGTCAGTTGCCATCTTTTCCTGATTCTGATGTAGATTTTTATGTTTATCCTGCGCTGTTAAAGCTCGATAGTATCATTTCTGAAAATAGCGAATGTTCATTGCCAACTTTTTTTAGAACATGGGGCCGAAAAAACGGAGATTCGAAAAACTGTGCTGTGTGGCCACCCGTGTGCACTTATAAGGGCATGGATAGCCTGCTTGGTATTAGGTATCAAAAAATGGCAGATACAACTAATGGAGTAGTGGTGCCAGTTGGCGAAGTTTGGAAAAAAGTACGCGAGCAGTACCCATTAATTGAACTTTATAAGCCTGATGAGAGTCATCCGAGTGTAGAAGGATCATACTTAGCTGCCTGCTGTTTTTATACAGTGTTTTTTAGAGAAGATCCAACAAAAAGCAATTATAAATACACGTTGAATGATTCAACAGCAAATCGAATTAAACGCATAACCAAACAAGTAGTGTTTAATAAATTGAGTGCTTGGAATGTTGGTAAAAATGATCCAATTTCTGATTTTGAAATTCTGTCAAATGAAAACGGAAAAGTAACCGCAGTTTCCACATCAAAAAACGCGTTTCAAAATAACTGGCTTTACGGTGATTCTACTGGCTTTTTTAATGATACTGCCTTGCATGGTGATACAGTTACCTTAAGCTTTAAAAAGTCGGGTAATTATGTGGTTAATCTTCAGTCGGTAGGATGTTTTAGAACCGATGAGGTTACAAAAAAGTTAGAAATTAAAGTTGATCCAGTTTTTATTGAAGACAGGGGTTCTGATAATATTCAAGTTATTGTAGATGAAAATAGCGTATCTATTATTACCAAAAGCAATTACCAGTTTGTAAGTTTTTTTGATTTAAATGGCAGGTTATTATCAAAGGCTACTTTTAATAATAGCGCTACTTTTTTAAGCGCCCACCTGCCCAATATGTTTATAGTACAGCTTAGATCGCCAAATGGTACCTACAGCAAATTGATTGTGAGGTAGTTTAGGTTTGAATTACTCCAACGTTAAACTTCTCAATTTCAGGGTTATGATCTGCCGCTTCAATTCCCATTGATATCCATTTTCTGGTATCGGTAGGGTCAATTATAGCATCGGTCCATAAACGAGCTGCTGCATAATATGGTGTTGTTTGGGCATCGTAACTATTTTTAATTTTATCAAAAAGCTCTTGCTGCGTAGCTTCATCAGGCTCTTGTCCTTTAGCTTTTAGAGATGATACCTTGATTTGCGCCAATACCTTTGCGGCCTGTGCTCCGCCCATTACGGCGATTCCACTATTTGGCCATGCAGCAATTAACCTAGGATCATATGCTTTTCCGCACATGGCATAATTACCCGCTCCATAAGAGTTGCCAGTTATTATAGTGAATTTTGGTACTACACTGTTAGAAACTGCGCTCACTAGTTTGGCGCCATCTTTTATAATGCCGCCATGCTCGCTACGAGTACCTACCATAAAACCAGTAACATCTTGCAAAAACACAAGCGGAATACGGCGCTGATTGCAGTTCATTATAAACCTAGCCGCTTTATCTGCTGAGTCAGAGTAAATAACCCCTCCAAATTGCATTTCACCTTTGGCACTTTTAACAATTTGACGCTGATTGGCAACAATTCCAACACTCCATCCGTCAATTCTTGCGTAGCCACAAACTATAGTTTGACCATATTTCTCTTTATACTCCTGAAAATCTGAGTTGTCTACAAGTCTTTCAATTATCTCCTTTGTTTCATATGGCTTGGCATTATCAGGGTTAATAATTCCAAATATTTCTTTTGTGTCTTTTTTAGGTAGGGCAGGAGTTGAGCGGTTAAATCCAGCCTTTTCAAAACTACCCAGCTTATCCATTATACCCTTAATATAATCGAGTGCCTCAGGGTCTGATTTAAACTTGTTATCTGTTACACCAGAAATTTCGCTTTGGGTGGTAGCACCACCTAGCGTTTCGTTATCGGTTGTTTCGCCAATAGCAGCCTTTACTAAATATGGGCCAGCTAAAAATATTGAGCCTGTTTCTTCTACAATTAATGCTT
Source organism: Bacteroidia bacterium (assembly GCA_049599535.1). Taxonomy (GTDB): domain Bacteria; phylum Bacteroidota; class Bacteroidia; order CAILMK01; family JACPUW01; genus JACPUW01. The sequence goes on from JBMYOR010000586.1 coordinate 2,207, forward strand.
CATCGCTCATAATGGGTAAATAGGCGCCACCTGCTACACATGATCCCATTATGGCTGCAATTTGAACAATACCTTTTGAAGACATCACGGCATTGTTTCTAAACATTCTTCCAAAATGGTCCTTGTCGGCAAAAATCTCGTCTTGCATAGGCAGGTACACCCCAGCGCTATCAACCAAATAAATGATTGGTAATTTATTTTCAATGGCTATTTCTTGAGCTCTTAGGTTTTTTTTGCCAGTAATGGGAAACCAAGCGCCTGCTTTTACAGTGGCGTCATTAGCAACAATTACACATTGTTGTCCGCTTATGTAACCAATTCCGGTTATCACCCCACCTGCAGGGCA
>JBMYOR010000587.1:0-2539 GCA_049599535.1 Bacteroidia bacterium
CAACATTATGCTCTTGCCCCATTAAATACAACAAGGGCCTACATGCAAAAGCCACTAAGGTTAAAACAACGCTTAGCCCCATACAAAGCCAAAAGCTATTGCCTACAATTTGAATAATTTCTTTGTTGTTTTTTTTGCCATGGGCATTGCCAACCAAAGTGGTAATACCTGTTGCTATGCCTATTACAATTACCAAAAGCAAGGCAAAAAGTGCATTTGCAAATGATGCTGATGCTAAAGGTTGAGCTCCGATTTGCCCAACCATAAAGGTGTCGGCCAGCTGTGTAAACATATGCCCCACTTGCCCAATAACCACCGGAGTAGCAATTTTTAGGTTCTTCTTATATTCTTTTATGTATAAACTCGAAAACAAGTTGCAAATAACGTTTACAAAATACCAATGCCGTTTATGTTATTACCATCATTTTTGCGTTCCATTTTTTAATCATGAAATTTACTACACTAATTATTTGTCTTTTATCTCTAATACCGGCGGTAAAAGCTCAATTGCCAGCTAATTTGTTCTCAATTAGTGATACTGTAATTGAACAAAAAGTTGATTCTATTTATAATTCGCTCACTACAAAAGAACGAATAGCGCAAATGATTTTTATTGCGGCTGGCGATTACGGGAGAAAAACTGACGAAGTGCAAAACTTGGTGAGTCAAAGAAAAGTAGGCGGAATTATTTATTTGGGTGGAACAGCAGCTGAATTTAAAGAAATTGGAGAAAGTGTAAATAAGGCAAATAATGATTTTGTACCCTTACTTTATTCGATTGATGCAGAGCCATCATTAATCAAGTACAAATTGCGCAATGTTGCCGATTTTGCCAAAACCAATACCCTAAAAGATTCGGTGGCAGTGGTAAACGCAGTAAGTTTAATAAACTCAATGTTAAATGATGTAGAGGTAACCATAAACTATGCACCGGTTTGTGACCTTACTCCTGAAAATGAAGTGATTGGCCATAGAAGCTTTGGCAAAAATGAAGATACTGTAGTGATGCTTTCTCAATACTTTATTGATAAAAGTTTGCAAGGTGGTGTTTTGCCTGTAATTAAACATTTTCCTGGCCATGGCAATGTGGTAGGAGATTCGCACAAAAAACTAGTTTATATTGATGGTGAAATGCAAGAGTTGAATACGTTTAAACGAATGATAAATAATGGTGCACCATCAGTAATGGTAGGGCATATTGCTATTCAAAACAATGAGTTTGAAACTACAATGCCATCATCTTTAAGCCACAGGGTAGTTACTGACTTGTTACGAGATTCATTAAATTTTAGTGGCTTAATAATAACAGATGCATTAAATATGGGTGCGGTTTCGTCAATAAAAAATGCGGGGTTTTTGGCTATGCAAGCGGGCTGCGACGTAATATTAATGCCCTTAAATGTTGATCAAGTTATTGATAGCGCCTATATAAAAGTAAAGGAGGACGAAAACTTCGCCCTCCAAATTGAATCTTCTGTTAAACGTATTTTAAAGCTTAAATACGCTCAAGGCTTAATTCACTAGCACTCTTTTATTTGTGGTTATTTGAGTTTCTTTTTCTTTAATTATAAACAAATAGGTTCCTTTTTGCCAGTTGCTTACATCAATTACTTTTTGGTTAGTAGTTAATATTTGGGCACCACTTAGGTTGTAAACTGTAATTAAAACTGGTTGAACTGTTTCTATAGTAATAGAATGTTGAGCAGGATTGGGGTAAAGGCTTAATTCAGAGTTTTGGTGGTTGTCAATGCCAACATAACCTTCATTAAAAGTGGCATCATCTGATATTCTTGTGTCTTCCCAGCATTCAGTATAAATACCTTCTTTGTAGCGCATTTCAGCTTTAATCCTGTATTCGCTACTTAGTTTACAGCTGTATTTGCTTCGGTAAAAACTACCATATTCGCTCTCGGTAGTGTTGCTAGGTACATATTTGCTTTTAACTTTATTACCATATTCGTAGTGTCCTTCGCCAAATACATAATAGTTGCCTTTTAAAAATGCTTTATTCGTAATTTTATTATCGATAATTATTTGTGAGTCAGCTGCATTTGGATTAATAAAAAAACCATAGAGTTCGGCGGTATTATTCATAAATAAATTAGCGGGTCCGTTTTTACCATGAGAGTCGTCAACTACAATATTTTGAGCAATATTGCCTTCAATTAAATTGCCAAAAGGGTAGTTGCCATGTAGTACTATATCGCCAGCCGCATTTTCAGGAAAATTTGGTTCGTTCCAAAATGGTTTAATTGAATAGTTGTAGGCCACTACATTACCATTGGCACCGGCCTGAAATAATACGGCATGCCTAAGGGTTGAAAATATGTTGTTTTCAATTAAGCAATCGCTCGATGCAAACTGTAGGGCAATACCATAGCCTTTGCCACCGCGGCCGTAATCATGGGCCAACCTAAAATATGATTCTGATACTTGTACCTTGTAGCTATAGTTGATTTCTATATGTGCAAAATTGCAATAGTCACTTTGAATACCCTTTGCAAAGCAGTTTTCAGCATAGTTAAATTTAATGTTGCTG
>JBMYOR010000588.1:0-2537 GCA_049599535.1 Bacteroidia bacterium
CAGCAACCTGAGTTTGGAGAGTTGGCTACAAGTTTTGGTCAGGGTAAGTTGCTATCGCATGGCGTTTATTATCGAACACGTAATTACTAAAAAATGAATGTAAGTTTTTTTATTGCAGAATATGAAAACTTACTACTTTTGCACTTCGATTTTTTCAAGGCCTAAAAAGTAGAGTCATGAACCCTATATTAAGAGAGATCCAGAAAGATAATTTAAGAACAGATATTCCTGATTTTCAGGCAGGGGACACCCTAACTGTATATTACAAAATCAAGGAAGGCGATAAAGAGCGTATTCAGCCATTTCAGGGTGTAGTGCTTCAGCGTAGAAGCCACGGAGCTACTGAAACCTTCACTATCCGAAAAATTTCTGGTGGTATTGGTGTTGAAAGAATCATTCCTGTAAACTCACCTTTTATCGATCACATTGTGGTAAACAAAAAAGGTAAGGTTAGAAGAGCACGCATTTTCTATCTAAGAGGCTTAACAGGTAAAAAAGCTAGAATTAAGGAACGTAGAGTTTAATCTTGTTGATAAAACAAACAGAATAATAAAAGGGAAGTATTCATACTTCCCTTTTTTTGTTGTGTAATTCTAAAATAGGGCTAAGGCAAACCCATTAAATTCAATTGCCAATTCCAAATTATTACAATGAGTCAATTTTTAAAGGATTTAAACGAAGCTCAAGGTGCTGCTGTAAGTCATATAAAAGGGCCACTAATGGTTTTGGCCGGAGCTGGTTCAGGCAAAACAAGAGTACTTACTTATCGTATAGCCCACTTAATTGATTCAGGAATCGATCCTTTTAATATTCTATCGCTCACTTTTACAAACAAAGCATCGAGAGAAATGCGCGATAGAATTGAAAAACTCATTGGTGCCGAAGCGAAGAATTTATGGATGGGTACTTTTCACTCGGTATTTGCAAAAATTTTAAGATACGAAGCCAAAGAAATTGGCTACCCTAATAATTTTACAATTTACGATACTGAAGATTCGAGAAGCTTGATAAAAAGTATTGTTAAAGAACAAGGCTTAAATAAAGATCATTACAAACCTGCTCAGATTTACGGGCGTATTTCGAGCATGAAAAACAGCTTTGTTTCAGTAAGAGAATATCTTGAAAACGAAGAATATAGGCATGAAGATAGAAATACCAATAAGCCCAAATTTGGTGATGTATACCGAGAATATGTAGCCCGTTGCTTTAAGGCTGGCGCCATGGACTTTGATGATATTTTGCTTAAAACCAATCAATTATTTACTCAAAAACCAGAGGTGCTTGAAAAGTATCAGCAAAAGTTTAAGTATGTATTGGTAGATGAGTATCAGGATACCAATCATGTGCAGTATTTAATTATAAATAAGCTGGCCCAAAAACATCATAATGTATGTGTGGTTGGCGATGATGCACAAAGTATTTATGCTTTTAGAGGAGCCAACATAAAAAATATCCTAAATTTCGAAAAAGATTACCCTGAATATAAGCTGTACAAACTTGAGCAAAACTATAGGTCTACCCGAGTTATAGTTGATGCATCTTCAAGTGTAATAAAAAACAACAGGGAGCAGCTAAAAAAAGAAATTTGGACAGATAACGATCTTGGCGATAAAATAAAGGTTTTTAAGGCCACTAGTGATGGCGAAGAGGGGAGAATTATTGCTGGCCAAATTTTTGAAACTAAAATGAACGAAAAGGCAAAAAATTCAGAGTTTGCCATTTTGTATCGTACCAATTCACAGTCTAGATCTTTTGAAGAGTCACTTCGAAAATTAAACCTTCCGTACCGAATAATTGGTGGATTATCATTTTACCAAAGAAAAGAGATTAAAGATCTTTTAGCTTACTGTAGGCTACTTATTAATCCACTTGACGAAGAAGCTCTGAAACGTGTGATCAATTACCCCGCCAGAGGTATTGGTAATACTACAATGGAAAAAATTGCTGCTTTGGCCAAGGAGCAAGATATATCGCTGTGGGAAGTTGTTTGCGCAGCACAAACTTTTGGTTTTGCAGGTGCCGTAGCAAAAAAGCTTGGGCAATTTGCTACTATGATTAAAAGTTTTACCACCATTGTAAATAATAAAGACGCCTACGAGGTGGCATTAGAGATTACTAAGGCTTCAGGTTTAATGAAAAAGCTGTATGAAGATAAAACCGTTGAAGGAGTAGCGCGCTATGATAATATGCAGGAGCTTTTGGCTGGTATAAAAGAGTTTGTTGAAAAAGAAGATCAAGAAGACAACTCATTACCTGCCTTTATGCAAGATGTAGCATTGCTAACCGATGCTGATAATCAAGATGATGATGATGACAAAATCACATTAATGACCATACATGGTGCAAAAGGGCTCGAATTTCCTTTTGTTTATGTAGTAGGGTTAGAAGAAAACCTTTTTCCGTCTCAACTTTCTTTACAATCAAGGGCCGAGCTTGAAGAAGAACGCCGACTTTTTTATGTGGCCATTACCCGAGCTGAGCAAAAAGCTACGTTAAGTTACGCCACACAAAGATTTAGGTGGGGGCAATTGGTATAT
>JBMYOR010000589.1:0-2536 GCA_049599535.1 Bacteroidia bacterium
TTGCAAAATTTCAGCTTTACGTATTTGCCCCCTGATCAGGTTTATAAGCTTCGTGATCCACGGAAGGATCAAAAACCACGTGACCCACATGTGACTGAGCTAAAAACTACATTTGTTAAGTGCTTGATAACTAGACTTAATGTTTAATGATAAGATGTGACTGAAAACATGGAGACTGAAGAATTACAACAATTAATAAAAGAATTAGTGGCGCTTCCACATGAGAGCGAATGGGTAGAGTTTAAAGAGAATAACTCTACTCCACAATTGGTTGGTGAATATGTATCGGCACTTGCTAATTCGGCGTGTGTACACGGCAAAGAGTATGGCTATTTGGTTTATGGGGTTAGCGATGGGAAGCACAATATTGTTGGCACCAGTTTTAGGCCCAGAGTTGAGAAAAAAGGAAATCAAGAATTAGAAAACTGGATTGCTACGCAGCTTGAGCCAAAAGTAGGCTTTACCATTTTTGAATTTGAAGCACAGGGTAGGCCAATAGTCATTTTTCAAATAGAACCAACGGTCAATCGTCCGGTTAGTTTTAAGGGTACTCCATATGTTAGAGTTGGCTCGTACACGAAGAAATTAAAGGATCACCCAGATAAAGAAAGTAAGATTTGGCAAAAGGGAAGGCAAACATCGTTTGAGAAAGAATATGCCGCCAGAAACCTGTCAGTTGATAAAGTACTTGAATTAATTGATTATCCTTCTGTTTTTAAACTGCTTGGGCAACCCTTACCTACCAATAAAGACGGAATAATAGAAAAACTAAAGGAAGAAAAACTTATAGAAAAAAAGCTCAGTAAGTACCATATCACGAATCTAGGGGCAATTCTTTTTGCCGTCGATTTAGGGAAATTTGAAAACCTTGATAGAAAGCGGCCAAGAGTAATTATTTATCAAGGTAATAACAAGCTTAAAACAATAAAGGAGCAAGTTGGTCAATATGGCTATGCTATTGCTTTTGATGGGTTGGTGAACTATGTTAATGATAAACTACCTTCAAACGAAGAAATAGGAAGGGTCTTTAGAGAAGTGGTAAATGTTTATCCTGAATTGGCCATTCGCGAATTAATCGCAAATGCCCTAATACACCAAGATTTTTCGATTCGCGGAACCAGTGTAATGATTGAAATTTACGATAATAGAATAGAAATTTCAAACCCTGGCATTCCCTTAATTGATACTAAGAGATTCATTGACCATAGTCCTGAGAGCCGAAATGAACATCTAGCTTCTTTGATGCGGAGAATGCGAATTTGCGAGGAACGGGGAAGCGGTATCGATAAAGTTATTGCAGAAGTAGAAGTGTATCAACTTCCGGCACCAGAGTTTATAGCAGGTGATAATTATACACGTGTTGTTCTTTATTCACCTAAATCATTAAGGCAGCTTTCTAAGCCTGACAAGGTTCGTGCAGTTTATCAGCATTGTTGTTTAAAATACGTAAGCGGTGAATACATGACCAACCAAAGCTTACGAGAACGTTTTGATATAGAAAAGAAGAATTACTCAATTGTTTCAAGACTTATAAAAGAGACGATTGATGCTGGCCTTATTGATGAATATGATAATTCTAGAATGTATGTTCCATTTTGGGGAAGTTAGACATGTGACTAGGATGTGACTAAAGCGTATGAAACCATTTAATAGAACGTTTAAAGGCCTGTTTTTATGTGATCAGGATGTGACTGATGCACTATTTGACCTTAAATTTAGCTCAGTTTATTCGAAATTTCCGATGAATAGCGTGTTCAACATAAATCCCACAAAAAACTTTCATTTTGCATGGAGTCTTGAGCCTAAGATGTTCTTAATGATTCACTTCCAGTCATTTTTAATTCCACATAAATTCCACATAAGTCGGTGGTTAAACACGACCCAACGCAGCTTTTTATTGCATTTCGAGTTCATATTCAGGCTTTTTAGAGTTCTCCAAAAATTCTCCAGAAATCTCTTGTTAACCACATTCAAAACCACCTTTTTATTACCTTTCTGTTTCATATTCAGGCTTTTAAAGTTCTCCAGAAATTCTCCAAAAGAACCTTTAAACCTTAAACATCAATAACCCTTTGAACTAACCCTTTGAGCTACTCCGAAGACATATCATCTCAAATACCAGCCCTGTTGCTTTTGCAAAATATGGGCTTCACGTATTTGCCCCCTGATCAGGCCCATGAGCAACGTGATCAGCGAAATGATCAGGTATTGCTCAAGCCTGTTTTGAAAGAGTGGATTAAGGAGAATAATAGCATCCTGTACAGGGGTGTACAGCATCATTTTAATGATCACAATATTGATCAAGCCATTGAAGCTTTAGTGCAAATACCCCTTAACGAAGGGCTATTAACTGCCAATGAGCATGTTTTTAACCTGATTACACTTGGCAAAAGCCTTGAACAGAATGTTGAAGGCGATAAAAAGAGCTTTAGCCTTCAATATGTCAATTGGCAAGAACCACAAAAGAATGTGTACCACTGTACAGCTGAGTTTCCAGTGCTTCGCGAAGGTCGTAATGATACTTACCGCCCTGACA
>JBMYOR010000590.1:0-2534 GCA_049599535.1 Bacteroidia bacterium
GCGTAAACCTGTCTAAAGGAAAAACTCCACATGACAAAGATATAAAAGATATGCCTTTATTTAGAATGGGTAAACCATATTCAATGGGTGCATAAGGGTTTAAATATTAAAGACTATAAGCAGGTATATTTTGGGAGTCATCTACTCGCTAAACCTGAGAACCTAAACAAACCAGTTGCCATTGTTGAAAGTGAGAAAACAGCGGTCATTGCTTCGCATTATTTCAATCAATTTATTTGGTTGGCGTGCGGTGGTTTGCAAATGATAAGTAAGGAGCGTACAGCACATTTAAAGGGGCGTGATGTGGTTTTGTGGCCTGATGTAAATTGCTTTGATAAGTGGCAAGCTAAGGCCGAACAAATGGGCTTTAAATGTTCTGACTTCTTAGAGCTTAGAGCATCAGAAACTGACAAAGAAAAGGGGCTTGATTTGGCCGACTACTTAACGCGACTTAACGTCAAACAACAGACCGAGCCTCAGCACGAAACCAAAGCCCCGAACCGTAAAAAAGGTGAAAAAAGTGAACGCTTAAAAACAAATATTTTTTGTGAGAAAAAAGAGCTACAACAAACAACATGGGCAATTGATGAACTACAAATAAAGTTGGAGCAATACAGCAACAAATTGCCACAGATGCAATTGAAATCAGGGGCACGAATTACCGACCCGCAAAAGTTCATTAAGTCACATTTGGCCATTGTACGTGCTAACAATGGCAAGGCAACTTTTCAGTCATATTGGGAGCGGTTAAATGAGTTTGTAGGTTTATTTTTGGCTGATGATGGTTAAATTAAAAAGGGCGATAATTTTCCTTTATTTTGGATGGGCTTTTCTTCAAATATTGAATTTCAGTGCTAGTATTTCTTATTGGTTAGAATATAAAAACCATCCCCGCTACGGGTTAAATGCCAACCGAGTTAAATCGGAACAATTAGCAGATTTTGTTCGAGTAGAGGACGCTTTTTTTGCCTTTCAAAATGAGTATTATTTCCAGAGTTACGATATAACCGAGTTTCTAGTTTATACCATTGCGCCGATACTTGCTTTTTTCGGTGTGAGATATTTCCGTTTTGGAAAATTCTGGTAAGATGGCAGAGTATTGCTCAAAGTGCAAAGTATTGCCAGTTGCAGACCATAGTTTGTTTTTTATTGGCCTGAGATTGAAGCGGGGGCAAACTGAGCGGTTTATTTGCGAAGGGTGCAACATCAGGGGCTTAAAGCGTGATGAAAGGGGCAAGCTTTATTTGTTGCATGTTGTTGACGGGGTAGAAGTTGCGAAAAGGTATTGGTTCTAAGCTTATCTCTTTATTGCAAAACCAGTGATTTTTAAGCCGTCAAGTTTGTGAATACCATTATTAAGCTCAATACTTTCAATTTTTAAATTTACAATTGCATTTGCGCCCATTTCTTTTGCTTCTTGATAGGCTTTTTCAATTGCGTTTTCAAGCGAAACAGCCCTTGCTACATAATAATTGCCACCGTCATAAATTACCTTTTCACCAAATTCGACATTTGGGCGAGTTGTATGAGAAACCAAGTCAATTTTAGGTCTTGCAATTATCTGAATAAACCCTACTGACTCATATTTGCCATTGTATTCAAAAGGGGTTATAAGAAAGTCATCAGCGGCATATTTTGAAAAGTCAATATTACTTTCTAAATATTGGGTTTGCCATTGTTCCATTGTTGTGGCACATGACGTGGTTAAGGCTAATAAAATCAAGGCTTTAAGAGTGGTTTTCATAGTTCAAAATGTTATCTTTAAAACGTAAAAGTAACATAAAATAACGTGCCATTTACAAGCGAAACAGCAAAAGAAGCGGGGCGCAAAAGCAAGCGCAAAGGAGTACCAAACAAAACCACATCAGAAATTAGGGAGCGGTTTTCAGCAATCATTGACGGCAACATAATCAAATACCAACAGGAGCTTGAGAAGCTTGAAGGTAAAGAGTTTATTTTGGCGTTTAATCAGGTTTTAGAGTTTGCATTGCCCAAGCTTCAAAGGATTGAGCAAAAAACAGAGCTTGAGCAAAACAACGTTATTTTAAACTTAGGTAATGGGCAAAACCCAAACCATGACCTTACAGAAGTTGAAGCCGAAAAGATAAGACAGGCCATTTCAGATGGTGGGATATTACCGACGGATACAAGAGAAATGATTGAAACAAAATTGATTATCAATCAGATTGAAAGTGAAATTTGATTTTGTTAAATACAAAACTTTACAAATAACATGGGCTTAAAAAAAGGACAAACCAACAACCCAAACGGGCGACCCAAAGGGAGCAAAAACAAAAGCACCGAGCAAATACGGGGCATGGTTACAGAGCTATTTAATGAGCAATTTGAGCAAGTGCAAAAAGACCTTGAGCAACTTGATGCAAAAAGCCGTTTAAAGTTTCTGACTGATTTAATGCCTTATGTATTGCCGAGGCTTCAAACAATAACGCAACATAACGTCACCGACATTGAAAGCCTGAGCGAAAAGCAACTTGAGCAAGTGGTTGCTGAATTATTGCAAAATGAATAAATCA
>JBMYOR010000591.1:0-2528 GCA_049599535.1 Bacteroidia bacterium
CCAAGCTTTATTATTCTCGATGAAGTCTATTTTGCACTAAGTTAACGGCTATGCCGAAATAGTCGGGATGGAAGGGAATTTGTCCTTCCCCCTGCGGGGGAAGTTAGAAGGGGGCAAACAAATACGCACAGGTCTATTTGTTTGCTTGTGGTATGATTGCGGGGAATCATTTTAGATTACTTTCTTTTGTCAAGTAATGCCATCACTTTCAAAATCTATTCCCTTCACCTTTAACGGAACCATTCAAGAGCTTCTAAATCAAATTCAAGTTATTGATGATCCCAATATTGAATCGCTAGGTAACTATGAGTTTGTACTAAGGGCTAAAACATCTATTGGGGTTGCGCAAAGTGGAGGAGTTTCAATATTTGACGGCATCAAAGTTTTTGTAGAAGTTGAAAGTAAAAATGAATCACTGCAGAAACTTAAACTGAAATGTAAGCCAAGAATTGAGCTCTATTTTTTATCTAGCATTTTTATTTTATTCCTAATAGGTTCAATTATGAATGGCTTAGAATTCATATATCTGCTTTCTATTTTAATTGGTGCACCGTTAATTATCTCGGCTTTTCACTTTTTGTACAGAACGCAAGAAAACGCAGTTATTGATAGATTCGTTGGGCAACTTGATTTAAAAAAAGAGCATGAGCCTTCTTAAAATAAAAACTTCACCTGAGTTTATAACCAAAATTGAAAGCTACCCATCAATTGTAAAGCCCAAAATGGAATTTCTCAGAAACTTAATTTTAGAATCGGCTGAAGAGCTTGAAAATTTAACTTCAATTGAAGAATGCCTTAAATGGGGTGAGCCAAGTTTTGTAACCAAACACGGCAGTACTTTAAGGATGGATTGGAAAGAAAAATCGCCCAACAAGTATTCTGTCTTTTTCAAATGCACAAGTAAACTCGTGCCCACCTTTATTGAGCTTTTTAGTGATAAACTAAAGTTTGAAGGCACCAGAGAAGTTTACTTTTATATTGACGAAGTATTGCCCACACAAGAATTGAAACAATGCACAAAGGCAGCGCTTATGTACCACAAGGTAAAGCAGTTGCCTAATTTGGGGATGGGTTGATTTGAATTTCAATTTGGTCATCCTGAACTTGATTCAGGATCTTACTACACAGTTATCACAAACGTTTTTCAAGATATAAATAAACTTGGTTTCGTGTACATAATGTCAAATAGACACAGAACTACTATCTACAACGGAGTAACTTCAGATTTGGAACGACGAGTATATGAACATAAAAATTCATTGATTAAGGGGTTTACTGAAAAAGACAAGCTTTTTGATTTAGTCTATTATGAAGAAATATTTGGGATGCAAAATGCGATTGATCGCGAAAAGCAATTAAAAACTTGGAAAAGGGAGTGGAAATGGGATTTGATAAAATCAAAAAATCCAAGGCTAGTAGATTTAGCTAAAAGCTGGGATCTGTATTGTAAGATTCCGGATCCCCCGAATGAGTCGGTACAAGAAGTCCTGAATGACAAACTCGGGATTGCGATTTAACAACGTATCAATAGCTCGGGGTTTAAACCCCGAGCTATTGATAGAGCAATTGAAAGCATTTGATTATTTAAACAACTCAGCCCTTCCGTAATCTTTACAAATAGGGCATTCATTTGGATTATGCCCACGAGCTGGGCAAAAGGCCCTTCCGAAAAAGATGATTTGTAGGTGCAATTTGTTCCACATTTCTTCTGGGAAAAGCTTCTTTAGATCCGCTTCTGTTTTATCTACGTTTTTGCCGGTGCTCAATTTCCATCGGTAAGCCAAACGGTGAATATGCGTATCTACGGGAAAAGCAGGCTCACCAAAAGCTTGACTCATTACCACCGATGCTGTTTTATGTCCAACACCAGGCAATTGCTCAAGTAGCTCCATATTTTGGGGAACCTCGCCGTTGTATTCATTCACCAAAATATTCGAAAGCTCAGAAATGGCCCTTGATTTTCTAGGTGAAAGGCCACAAGGCCGAATAATGGCTTTTATATCTTCAACCTGCTTGGTTGCCATATCAAACGGATTGTCGGCCAATTGCCAAAGACTTGGAGTTACTTTATTCACCCTCTCGTCGGTACATTGGGCAGAAAGCAAGACCGCCACCAATAACGTATATGGGTCTTTATGGTCGAGTGGCACAGGTACTTCAGGAAAATGATGTTCCAAAATTGCCGCAATCTCTAGCGCTCTTTCTTTTTTGGTCATGTATTTTTACCTTAAACTCAGGAAATGAAAAACAAATTAAAAGGTTTAGCAAAGATCATAGCAATCTCGGCAATTGGTTTGTTTACCCTTCAGTTTTGCACTTTTCATCTGTTTGCTAAAAGGGCTCTTCTTTCAGAAATCAATTCAAACCTTGAATCTATGCTTTTGGAATACAATCATTTTGATTCGGTTCTTATAATTTCAGACTATGAGTTTTCAAATGAACAATTAGAATCAGGCCTTTTATTTTTCGGGGATTTACCCATTAGTTATGTGAACGACCAAAATTTCAGAATCAGCAGCGTAGATTCC
>JBMYOR010000592.1:0-2527 GCA_049599535.1 Bacteroidia bacterium
CTTCTCAAGCTCAAATAACCATCTGGCGAAAAGAAAAGGTCTGCTTTGTACTTCTTAATGGCCATTGCCACAGAAAACTCAAACCACCAAACAAATAAAACCGGATGCCTTGCCGGCGGAAATAAAACCACAGGCTTCACATTATCGGCATATATAAATGACTCGTGATAAGGCCTATCAAACAAGAAAATAAACTCATGTTGAGGATGTAGTTTTACCACACGTTGCAAAACTTCATGACTAAAGGTGCCAATGCCTTCTAATTGGCCATGTAACAAAAAGCGGGCATTTACGGCAATACGCATATTATTGAGTGCTTTGTAATTAGAAAAAGCAGGTACTTTTGAGCGCGCAATATGCTGAATAAATTCTTAAAAAGCCTTTCGATACTGCTTTTGCTTAACCTATTAATAAAGCCATTTTGGGTTTTGTTTGTAGATAGGCTGGTGCAAGAGCAAGTAGGTAATGTAGCCTTTGGTATGTACCAAACTTTTGCAAGTTTTTCGCTCATTTTCAGCATTATACTTGACCCCGGGCTTAAAAATTTTTACAATACATCATTAAGCCAAGATGTAAGTATGCACCATAGAGATACGGGTAGGTACATATTAATAAAACTCCTTTTAGGTTCTGTTTTTTTTATACTTATTGCATCAGTTGCCTTTACATCGGCAGATTACCGCCAAAACTGGGATCTTTTTTTACTTTTAGCCACTAACCATATTCTGCTTTCGTTTTTACTCTTTTTTAGATCTACTCTAACAGGCCTAGGTTACTACAAACGCGATAGCGTAATGTCAGTAGTTGATAGGGTAATTATGGTGCTTACCGCGGTACCAATATTTTTTACTGATTGGTTTCAAGAGTTTAAAACCGTTGAAGCATTTGCCTGGGTGCACACCATAGGATACATTGGTGGTATTATAATTTGTTTTGTGTTTTTAGGTAAACACACTTTTGAAATTAGCTTTAAAATAAACTTTGATGGATTTGGTCCAATTTTAAAGCGCTCGTTTCCTTTTGCGCTTTTTACTGGTTTAATGTCATTATACATTTATGCCGACTTTATAATGCTCGAAAGGCTACTGCCAAATGGCTACGAAAGCGCCGGGCTTTATCGCAAATCGTATCGTTTTTTAGAAGCATCGAGCATGTTCGCCTTGCTTTTTGGCAATTTACTCTTACCCATATTTAGCACCGTAATCGGTAAAAAAGGCGACTTAAACACCATGATTCGGGTGGTTTTTAAAATACTTGTAATACCATCATTTTTTGTGGTAATTGCATGTTTTGGTTACCGAGAAGAGATTATGCAACTGGCCTACCCAAATGAGAAACCCATTGTTGCCCAAAGTTTTGGTTGGCTAATGACCGATTACATTGCTATTACACTTTTTTATTTATTTGGTACGGTGCTCACTGCCGCGCATGAGCTTAGGCTGCTCAATATATTTGCGGGTATTGGCGTATTAGTTAATATAGGATTAAACGCCATTTTAATTCCTAAAATAGGCATTATGGGTGCTGTAATTGCCACATTATCTACACATGGTGCGGTGGGCATATTGCAAATGATCACAACTTTAACCAAATACAATATTTTTCCGAAGCCCACCGTTATAGCTCGCATATTTGGTTATATAGGTTTTTCAGTATTGTCATTTTTAGTATTACAACAATCCAATTTCAACTGGTTGTATCAGTTGATTATACTGAGTGCATTAAGTCTTACTTTTGCGCTCGTTTTTCAGGTTTTCTCTTTTAAACAACTGTTTATTCTCTTAAAAAGTAAAGTGAATGAGTGAAGAAATTCACAAAGAAGATGCTGGTTTACTCGTAATTGTAAAGCACATTTTAAAGTGGCGTAAGCCCATAGCCATAGTTACTGTAGTGGCCATTATTGCAGCTATTGTACTTACAATGCCTGCCATTTATCCGCCTAAATTTCAATCTGTGGGTGTTTTTTACCCCACAGCTTCAACATCAATATCAAAAGGTGTATTGGCCCTTGACCTAAGTGGTAGGCAAGATGCCCTTAAGTTTGGAGAAGAAGAAGAGGCTGAGCAATTACTTCAGATTTTAGAAAGTGATATTATTACTGGCAAAATCATTAATAAGTATGATTTAATGCGCAGGTATCGTATTAAACAATCTGATAAATACAAGCTCACTAACCTTGCCAAAAAATATTACGCCAACGTAAGCTTTAGACGAAACGATCACATGGCTATTGAAGTTTCGGTGCTTGACGAGAGCCCCGATACTGCAGCCTTAATGTGCAACGATATTTTAAGCTTAATGGATAGCGTAAAAACAGAAGTGGTAAGGCAAAGAGCACGAGATGTACTTTCAATTGTTGAGCGCGAGTACAATAAAAAACAACAAGAAATTACACTTTTAGAAAATCAATTGGCCGAATTTGGTGCAAAAGGTATTATAAATTACGAGGAGCAAGCGGCCGCCATGAGCGAAGCCCTTGACAAAGCAAAATCAGATTATTATACCGCTCTTGGAAATGCCAGCGGTA
>JBMYOR010000593.1:0-2525 GCA_049599535.1 Bacteroidia bacterium
GAGTAAAAGGTACGACAGCATTTAGTGGCCTTTTTTAATCAATATTTATCTTTAGGTCTCTCCAAATTAAACCCTTTCCGAATCATTAATTAAGTGATGATTAATAGCAGGTACAGTTTTAAATCTTTTTGGTTTAAATAAACAGCTACTTGCTATTGTTGTGTGCAATCGTGCTTTCTTTTCTTTCGTCCATTCGTAAAGAAAGACATGCTCATTTACAAACTTTGGTTGGCGCGGTTGGCATAAGCAGCTTGGCAATGTGAGTGGCTTTGAAGCATTGTTACTTTACTTGAGATTTTAAATCATTTATGAACTCAGATATAGGTTTAACATAGTCCTTTAGTCCCATATGGTTTTGGGCGTATTCAAGTCTTCTACTGTTATCAGGAAGATAAAATACATGTCTATGAGCTCCGAGTGTCGTTAGTTTATCATCAGATAAGTCTTCATCATATGTTAGTATGTGATATATCTGTTTTATTTTAAACTTGCTTAGGATTGTTGCTTCAGCACTGCTGACCTGTTTCCACCTTTCACGAAGCGTTCTTTTACATGATATACCTATTAACCAACCATCTTTTGTTTTAACCCAATTGTCAACTTCAATATCAGCTTGAAAATGATCAGGTGCCGGAGCTGACTTTAATCCGTAGTACTTTAATAAAAAAGAGGTTACGTCTTCAAGACTTCCACCTGCTCTTTGTTTTCGTTTTTGACCTGCTCTTCTTTCAAATTCTTGAGTAAAAGCTGTCAGTACAATGTTTTGATTATCATTAGAAAGCTTGAAATCTTTCTCTAGAAATAATCTAAAAGTTGTAAATGCCTTTACTATTTCAGTTCTTTCCGCGGTTAAGCAACCACGGACACCTAAATCATCCCAAAGATTTACAACAGTGCCAAGTCCTATTTCGCCTTCTACGTCAAGATAACTTTTTGCTATAGATTCAGTGAATTCTTTGTCATCACTGGGAATGTTCTCAATTGCTTGATTAAGTGGAATCATCGCACTTTCACAAGTTAAAATGAAAACTTCTATATCGGCTAAGGTGGTGATTTCAATTTCAAGATCAGTTATCAACCTTTCTAGTCTCGCATGAACAGATTTAGCTCTTTTATATCTTTCTTCTAATATATTTCTTAATGTTTTGAACTGTAACTCAATGATCTTGTCTTCGGTCTTTTTGCGGTTGTCTTTTGCAATTAGGCGAAGACTACTTGTTAGTTTAGTTAAAAGCTTTGACTCTTTACCAATTGCAACATATTTGTCATTGCTTATAATCATTCTCAAAAACCAATAGACATTGTCCCATCGATTTTCAAGCTGGTTGAAAATTTCTTTAGATTCCACTATTTTAATTGAAGTTTAGGTTGAGACAAGTGCTCCTTTATTCTCTTTGTAGCCATTTCACAATAATCAGGAGAGAGATCTATTCCAATGTAGTTTCTATTATTGTTTATTGCTGAAATTGCTGTTGTTCCTGAACCCATGAAGGGGTCTAGGATTAATTGAGCATTTGTTGAGTTAATAATTCTATCAATTAACGACACTGGAAATGGGGCTGGGTGCGGATTTTTAAAGTCTTGTGGAAATTCCCAAATGTCTCCGTATCTATTAGCCTTCGGTGCAAGTTTGAACTTAGGTTTAGCAATCAAATAGATCACTTCGTATGTTGGAAGGAAATAACCACTATTGAAGTTAATCCCTCCTTTTCTTCTCCAAATTATAACTTGTCTTACAGGGTAGTCTTTAACTATTTCCTGTCTGTCTTGAAGTAGTCCGCCTTGAACACGCCACTTATGATTATAAAATATTGCCCCATCATCTTTAATTAATCTCATCATTTCTTTTAGGCAATCTCTTTGCCATTGTTCATATTCATCATGTGGCATACAGTCTTCATAATGAGAGTACCCATTTATTAACTCAGCATTTTTCCATTTTCCACCCCTTCCATCCTTCATTCCGTTTCCTGTAGAATTTTTCAGGTTGTATGGTGGTGATGTGACTATCAAGTCTATCGAACGATCAGGGATTTTCTTCATAGTCTCGATCGTGTCGCCACAAAGCAATTTATTTTTTATTTCGTTTATTTTCATTTCTTTTAGCTCTCTTCAAAATTAATTGATTCTTTGGTGGATAAGAAACAGGCTCTTTTGCTTGTGGAGCAACAGCCTTAAGCATAGGGTCAAGCAAATGTGCCTGTTTGCAAGTTGGCTGTTTGCGAGTTGGCTTTTTTTGCATCTTGCACAACTAACTCATACCTGAGGCTACTTTAGTAATTTACTTTTTCAACCGATTGTAGATTTTTTTGATATGACTACATTAATGTAAATTCATTGTTGAATTTAAAAGTGTAAAACAACATGATAAGATTAATTGTATTCGCCGTAATTGCTGGGCTTGTTTTCTATATTTTATGGTCTATAAGCGCATCATCTAAGCAAGAATATAAGCAATGTGAAAAATGCGATGGTAATGGTTTTTGGGTTGCAACAAGAGGAGAACGCGACAAATGCGATAGATG
>JBMYOR010000594.1:0-2523 GCA_049599535.1 Bacteroidia bacterium
TAAGCTTAAAATGGTGGTCAAAGTACTCGATATACTCATCTTTAGTACCGCCAAATGGGGGACCTTGTTTTTCGAATTGTCGGTTAAACATTACCCCTACTAATTTACCATTAGGCACCAATAATTTATTCATTTTATCAGCATACTCATTACGTAATTGGGGATCAAGCGCACAAAAAAAGGTTTGTTCAATAATCAGATCATATTGCCCCGAAATTTCGAAAAAATCACCGTGAATTAAATTCAATCTCCCCTCAAAATCTGGATAAAATCGCTCTTTGAGCTGCTCAATCAATACATTAGAAATATCAACTAGTGTAACATTTTTAAACCCATTATTAAGTAAGTATTCCGCTTCGTAAGCATTACCGCAGCCGGGTATTAGTATACTTTGGCTTTTATTTTCAAGCTGATCTATGTACTGTTTTAAGGGAGTTGAGATTACGCCCAAATCCCAACCAATCTGATCGGTTTGATACCTAAAGCTCCAATAGTCTTCGTTAAGTTTCATATAAAAAAACAAAAGCCTTTAGAGCGTATCTAAAGGCTTTTTATTCAATTTAAAAATTGTAATTACTTATTACCTGCAATTGATGCAGAAAGATATTCACGATTCATACGTGCAATATTGTCAAGCGAAATACCTTTAGGGCACTCAGCTTCACAAGCTCCAGTATTGGTACAATTTCCAAAACCTTCATCGTCCATTTGAGCCACCATATTTTGTACACGTTCTTTGGCTTCAACTTTACCTTGTGGCAGCAATGCATATTGCGAAACCTTGGCCGATACAAACAACATAGCACTTGAGTTTTTGCAAGTAGCTACACATGCACCGCAACCAATACAAGCCGCTGCATCAAAAGCCATATCAGCATTTTGTTTTTCAATAGGCAATGAGTTGGCATCTTGGGTATTACCGCTCGTGTTTACCGATATATAACCACCCGCATGCTGTATTCTATCAAAGGCACTACGGTCTACCATAAGGTCTTTTACCACCGGAAAAGCATTGGCTCTAAATGGTTCAATGTAAATGGTATCGCCGTCGTTAAAGCTTCTCATATGCAACTGACAAGTTGTAATTAAATCACCAGGGCCGTGGGCTTCTCCATTAATAAATAGTGAGCAAGTACCACAAATACCTTCTCTACAATCATGATCAAAAACTACTGGATCGTCTCCCTTATCAATCAGTTGAGTATTAAGTACGTCTAACATCTCTAAAAAAGACATATCGGGCGATACATTATCTAATGCGTAATCAACTAATTTTCCTTTATCTGAAGCGCTTTTTTGACGCCATATTTTTAGTGTAAGTTTCATAATGACAATAATTTTAATTTATAGCAAATAGAAATTAGCTATTAGAGTTTTTTTAATACTTTTATCTTTTTCAATTTTAGAAATTAGTGCATTTAACATTTTGCTAACTTCCTCTATTAGGCCAAAAATTTTATGACCCTTTTCAACAAGTTTAAGCATTGAAGCACCTATAGTTTGAGTTTCCAATTCGTAATTAGAACCACGTGCTACTGTGAGAGAATAATGAAATGATTTATCTCCAACGCGCCCCCACCCTTCGGCAATATTTGAAGCAACAGAAACAACAGAACGTTTCATTTCTCTTCCTATTCCGTATTGACTGTTAATGGGAAAACTATTAACCAGATCACGTATCATAACAAGAGCTTGCATGGCTCTTTGCCAAACAATTAATTCCTTGTATGATGTTATTTTGCTCAATTTTCTAATTACTATTTACTAAAAACTAATGGCTTCAATTTATTTGTAACTTCTTTCTTTAACCTCAATATTTTTATACTCAAGAGTTTCTTTGTGCAATACGGCTTCGCTTGGCTTACCGGTATATTCCCATGCCGCTACGTACTGAAACTCCTTGTGCCTTTTGGCTTCACCTTCTTCAGTTTGATGTTCTTCTCTAAAGTGGCCACCGCAGCTCTCTTCTCTTAGCAAAGCATCTTTGGCAAAAAGCTCACCTAACTCTAAAAAGTCAGCTACTCTTCCTGCTTTTGCCAGCTCCTCGTTAAATTCATTTTCACCACCAGGAATTCTCACCTCTTTATAAAATTCATCTCTAATGGCCTGTATCTCAGCAATGGCTTCGGTAAGTCCTTTGGCATTACGCGCCATACCTACTTTATCCCACATTACTTTACCTAAGCGCTTATGAAAATAATCTACAGATTTGGTTCCATTATTATTTACTAATGATTTGATCTGATTTCTCACCTCATTTTCAGCTTGTTCAAATTCTGGTAAATCGGTAGCAATTGGTCCGGTTCTAATATCATCTGAGAGATAATCACCAATGGTATAGGGCAATACAAAATAACCATCGGCAAGGCCTTGCATAAGTGCCGATGCCCCTAATCTATTGGCACCATGAAAACCAGTATGTGATGATTCACCTATCACATATAAGTTTTGCATATTAGTTCTTCCAGATATATCTGTCTCCACTCCTCCGCAGGTATAATGTGAAGCTGGAACTACAGGTAT
>JBMYOR010000595.1:0-2517 GCA_049599535.1 Bacteroidia bacterium
GCAAGTAGCGATCCTGAAGGAGGGGTGGTTTTTGCCTATCCAGTTAGTGACCCTGAACGATATGGTGTGGTTGATTTTGACAAAGATTTTAATGCCTTGAGCATTGAAGAGAAGCCAATAAAACCAAAGTCAAGATACGCAGTGCCTGGCTTGTATTTCTATGATAATCAGGTAGTGGATTTCGCAAGAAATCTAAAACCATCTCATCGTGGAGAATTAGAGATTACTGATATAAATAAAATCTACCTTGAAAGGGGAGAGCTAAAAGTGCAAGTACTTGAAAAAGGTACGGCTTGGCTTGATACCGGTACTTTTAAATCAATGATGCAAGCTAGTCAGTATGTTGAAGTGATTGAAGAAAGGCAAGGCTTAAAAGTAGGCTGCCCTGAAGAAGTGGCTTACCAACAAGGTTTTATTACGGCAGAACAATTGGAGAAAATTGCGCAACCTTTGGTGAAAAGTGGATATGGTAAATATTTGCTTGATTTGCTGAAAGAATGAACAAACCAAAAATTCTAATAATGAATGGCCCGAACCTAAACCTGCTCGGGCAACGCGAACCATCAGTATATGGTTCTAAAAGCTTTGATAAGTATTTAAAGGAGCTTATTTCTGGTTTTCCAAATTGTGAGTTAGAATACTTTCAATCAAACAATTGCGGTGAAATAATTGATAAACTGCATGCGCTGCGTAAGGAATATGCCGGCGTTGTGCTAAATGCTGGTGGTTATAGTCATAATTCAATTGCATTAGCTGATGCGGTAAAAGCCATTTCTGTTCCTGTAATTGAAGTCCATATTTCTAATATTTATGCAAGGGAAAGCTTCAGAAAAACATCATTGCTTTCTCAGAATTGTAAGGCGGTGATTTCAGGCTTGGGTTTGCAGGGGTATAAGGCAGCAATTGAGTTTCTGAAGTAAAAGCACGCTTCAAAGCAAGTGTTTAAATACGTTTAATCACATCTTATACCATACCAATTTTCATTGTAGATATCAAATGGATTTTCTATTTGTGACATCTTCTATAAAGTCTTCGTAACCATGGTTTGGCTTGTAAAATAGTTGATAAGATGGATAGTAAAATGTTTCAATTGTCGCTTCATCGTTATTTGAATATCGATAGAAGCCAAACGAAGGGAATTGTACGGTTTTGGGATTAAAAACTTGATTATAAAGAATTATATATTCACAATTAAGCTTTATAATACGTTCTGTAAAAAAGTAGAAACCAAAACTTAGAATCAGTAATAGTATTTTAAAAAACTTATAGCTGAACAACATTGAGAATAGCAATATAATGAATGAAAAAAGATGAAATCCAACTCCAAAAGCTGATGTCCAAAAAATGATAAATTCAGGTAGCTCAAATGGCGCTGGTAGCAAATAAAGGATTCCAATAAGGAAAACAAAGGTCAAAGGCCATTTTCTAAATTCTCGTCTTTTCGTTATCAAATCACGCCATTCTCAAATTTTCAAATTAAGTTTTTACTTTAATCGAAGCTTCAATTTCCATTTCTGCTACTTTCACTTTCTCTCCATTTTCATAACAGTAGGCATCTACATTCACCATTTTATTTATGCGCTCCGATTTTTCCTGAGCTTCATTTACCGCTTCAAGGATTGCACTTCCAGCATGGCACTCAAAATACACATCGTGCATTGCCCTGCGTAAGAACTCAGAATTAAAGCTTTTAAATGCAAATGAAGCTTTCAGTTTTTTTTCCTGAAATAGCCAAAAGGCTAAAAATCCTGCTGCCAAATCGGCTCCAATAGCAAAAGCACCAAAATACATTGACTTTAAATGGTTTTTATTCCTTCTTCTCAATGGAATTTTTACCACAATATGATCAGCATCAAATTCAATAATTTTTGGCCTTACAAATCTTATAAGCGGAATTTTCACCAAACCAAAAATAAAAAGTAGACGATTTGCTTTGCCTAAATTATAGTTACTCATGCTGCAAGTCTTTTACTAGATTAGTAACAATATCATTAATGGGCTTTATTGATTTAGTGTTTTCAATTGTTGGTCCTGCGCACCACACGGTTTTATAAGTTGCAGAGAATGCCGCTTTTTCTAACGACTTCATTCCCTTGTAAAATGTGAGCATCTTAGCCCACTTTTTAAGCTGCTTGTTTTTGTTTAATAATTTCTCTAAAAAGCTTTGATTGGTTCCTATTTCAGCAACATAAGGGGTTTTAATTACCGTGCAAGGTGTACCAGAAAGTTTGGTTGTCATAACAATATCATCTGCTCCAAAATCTACACAAGCCTGTTTGTAATCTTGAGAAACGCCACTCTCTATACTTGCAATAAAAATGCTACCAATTGAGCATCCGGCTATACCTAAATCAAGTGTCTCTTTCAATTCTTGTGAATTGCCAACACCTCCGGCCGAAATAATTGGGATTTCGATTTCATCTTTTAAAATTGTAATCAATTCGTTTTTTGGAATATTTCCAGCATGGCCGCCTGCATTGCTATTAACTGCAATTATAGCATCAGCTCCAAGCTCTT
>JBMYOR010000596.1:0-2514 GCA_049599535.1 Bacteroidia bacterium
GAAACGTTATACATTCCGGCTCCATTAGTCCCTGCGTTGTTGCTAAAGGTGCAATTGGTAATAGTGGGAGAAGAAGAAGCGTTGTACATTCCGCTACCTGAACTTCTGTTTATTTGGCTGTATTTTACCTTAAGGGTACTAGAGCCATTGGCATTTCCCTTGGTTATGGTAAAGCCATCAAGCGTTCCGGCACTGCTCTCATTTGCCGATACTATTACATGGTAGCAATTGTCTGTTATCACATTGGCTGTACCAATATCACCGCTTAGAATAGTTGGATTATTTGCAGGGTCTCTTTGGGCCAAAGTGGTTTCTGTACCTGCAAAGCCACCGTATATCTCCACACCGCCCTTTAAATAAAATGCATAATCTCTATTGCTGCTTCCGCTTGCGTTGTAAGGATAAGCGCTTGGCTTGTAAGTACCCGCTGCTACCCATATTTCATTCCCACTACTTGCCGTTGCAATAGCACTTTGCAAACTTGTGTAGGCATTGGCCCAATTGGCACCTGAGTTGCTCCCGGCTGCTGTATGGTTTACGTATATGGTTGATTGTGAAAAACCAACCGTTGCGTACACCATAAAAAGTAAAACGGTCGTCTTTTTAGCGACGGATTTACCAATTTTTTTAAGCGCACTTGCTTGCAATTTCAGCTTTTCTAAAGGCTGCTTTTCTATAAGATCTTTGTCTTTTTGCTTGCTAGTACTCTGAGCGTTTGCCATGCTGTATTATTTGTACAGCTCAAAGACAATCCTTTACCTGAATTTATAAGGCAAAAGCAAGTTCAACAGATGGTAAACGAATGGAACAACATGGTAAACAGATGGTAAACGAAGGGGTTAAAATGCTAATTTACAGGTGCTTATTGAAAGGGTGTGTTTTTAGGGTTTTGGAGTGGTTCAACCAGAAAATTGTTCAATAGAGATAGAACCGGTTTAGCTAAAACCAAATTTGGACTTGCTTACTTGTTCGTCCAAC
Organism: Bacteroidia bacterium; assembly: GCA_049599535.1. Classification (GTDB taxonomy): domain Bacteria; phylum Bacteroidota; class Bacteroidia; order CAILMK01; family JACPUW01; genus JACPUW01. Next base: position 979 of record JBMYOR010000596.1, read on the forward strand.
TTTGGGCAATCCATTGGATTTCGTGGATTTAAAGCTAATTCGTTATTTGGACAAAGTCTAACCTTATAATAAATAAAGATTTGTTCTTCGTGCTCAAATAGATATTTTGCACCGCCTATGACCAACGAGCAACTAAAAGAACTAGAAGATAAACTGTGGGATAGCGCCAACTCGCTGCGGGCTTATGGTGGGCTAAAGGCCAGCGACTATGCCGTGCCAGTTTTAGGGCTCATCTTTTTAAAGTTTGCCGAGAACAAATACAGCCACTTTGAACCCGAAATAAAACGCGTGTATGAAGAAAGCAAAGGCACCCGAATGGAAGAACCCATTGACAGGATTGCCTTGCAGAAATGCGGATTCTTTTTACCTGACATTGCCCGTTATGATTATCTGCTCGATTTGCCAAGTAAAGACAGCACCGCCAAAGCCCTAAAAGCAGCCATGGAAGGTATTGAGCGCTACCAAGACGAAAAAATGAAAGGCGTGTTGCCCAAAGATGCCTACATGGATATTGAAACCAAGAAGAGCGATATTTTACCCGAATTGCTCAAAACTTTTAGCAATATTCCAACGGATGCAAGTGGCGACATTTTTGGCAAGATCTACGAATACTTTTTGGGCAAGTTTGCCAAAAGCGAAGGCCAAAAAGGTGGCGAATTCTTTACCCCAACTAGTGTGGTGCGTTTTATAGTTGAAGTAATTGAACCCTACAAAGGCAAGTTATATGACCCCGCTTGTGGTAGCGGCGGCATGTTTGTGCAGTCAGCTTCTTTTCTTAGAAAAATACAGCACGAACTCAGCGATATTTACGTGTACGGCCAAGAATACATGGGCGAAACCGTGCGCTTGGCTAAAATGAACTTGCTGGTAAACAACCTGCGTGGCGACATAGCAGAAGTAAACTCCTACGCGGCCGATCCTTACAAAAGCCTGGGCAAGTTTGACTACGTTATGGCCAATCCGCCGTTTAACGTTAAGAGTGTAAAAGAAGCTACGGTAAAAGACGATGAACGCTTTACCGCCTTTGGCCTGCCCAAAAGCAAGGGCAAAAAAGCGGATAACATTACCGATGCCAATTATTTGTGGATCTCGCTCTTTGCGCAATCCCTTAATGAAAAAGGTAGAGCCGGTTTTGTAATGGCCAACTCAGCGAGCGATGCCCGCAATGCTGAATACGAGATACGTAAAAAGATTGTAGATACGGGCATGGTAGATTGTATGGTGAGCATGCCAAGCAACATGTTTTTAACCGTTACCCTGCCAGCCACGCTGTGGTTTTTTGATAAAGCCAAAATAAACAGCAAGCGCAAAGAGCAAATACTGTTTTTAGATGCCCGAAATGTATTTAAGCAAATAGACCGCGCCCACCGCGAGTGGACCGACGAACACCAGCAAAACTTAGCCACCATTGTGCGCCTTTACCGTGGCGAAAACGATAGATTCAAAGCCCAGGTGCAGCAATACCTGCAAAACGCCCTAGACCAACTGCCCAAAACCACCGCCCAGCTAAAAGCTTACGCCCAAACCATAGAAACT
>JBMYOR010000597.1:0-2512 GCA_049599535.1 Bacteroidia bacterium
TCAATTTTAAATAAACCCGTAACCCCATTATATGAGTATACTATTTGTTTTTTGGGCAATAGCAAAGGATCCATTATTCTATCGTGCTCCTGAAATGGGTTGTCTACTTTCCATTGGTACAGTGTCTCGCTAGTTTTTAGGTTTACCATTTCAATGGTTCTACCTTTTTGCTCATTGCTGTACGTGGTTAAGGCAATTACATCATCTTGTAAGTTGTTTTTGAATGGATATTGATCGGGGGTTTTTACAAATGTTTTAGGTAGGGTTTTTACTTCTTTTACCGATTGTTTAAACAAATCAGGAAAACCCACCAATTCTTTAATCGGGTTATTTAAAAAACCAAAATCTTTATCGCCAATTGTAATATGTTTAACTACCCAACCGTAAAACCCAAGCAAGGCTACAATTACAATTAGGTAAGCTATGGGGGTTATTATCTTCTTCATTTACTTAAGAGTGGGGCAAAAGTAAGGTGTTGATTATTGAGAATAATAAGCTTTGAACATGAACCATAAAACGCGAGTCTGCTTTTAATATTTTTTTTGCATACCTGCATTTATCAAGGTTATAAGAATTCGGTATAAATGCAAACCCTTTGCCCCATCTCTAACCCTTCTACAAGGTTTAAAAAACACGTTGTTCTCCGCCAGTAGGCCAAAAATGAGAAGGGAGCTTTCGAGCAGCAAAATATTGGCAATGTCTTATAGGTTCTAAAGCGGGGAAATCAAGTTTTTTAACTTACTCAAATGCCGTGCCTACTACAATCATATCGGCACCGGCATTGTATATAGCTTGGCGCTGATCCTTGGTTTTTATACCACCGCCTACAATAAGTGGTATATCTATACCTTGAGCCACTTTTTCAATGGTTTTAAGCGGAATATGCTCATTGGCGCCACTGCCAGCATCCATATATATGCATTTAAGGCCTAATAGTTCGGCGGCTTGTGCTGTTGCCAAAGCAATATCCCATTTACTACTGGGTATGGGGGTGGTGTTAGATATGTAACTTACCGATGTGGGCTTGCCATCATTTACCAACATATAACCCGTAGCAATAATTTCTTGCTCTGATTTTTTAAGGGTGGGCGCAATTTCTATGTGTCGGCCTATGAGCAAGTCAGCGTTTCGGCCCGATATGAGTGATAAAAACAGCAGCCCATCTGCTGTATTGCAATATTGAATAGGGCTACCCGGAAAAAGAAAAACGCGCTGTGTAAAATTGGCCTTAAGGTTGGTGATAAATGTTGCAATTGAAGGCTGATTAACCAAACTACCGCCAACCAAAATCAAATCAATGTTTTCATTTTGGAATTGCTCTTTTTTTTGTGGAATGTTTCCAAAGTCGAATTTGTCGGGATCCAATAAAACTGCAAAAAGTTTTTCACCATTGGTTTTAGCCCTTTGCAAAGCGTAGAGTGTGTTTTTTGAGTTTAAGTTTATGTTAGTCAATGGCTTAACAGTTTTGTAGCGTTGCAATATTTGTTTTTAAAGAGTATTAGCACATTCTCATTTTTTTTTCCACAGGCAAAAAAAATGAGTGGAAAACTGAACCTTATCTCTTTAAAATCCTTCTAATACTTTCGAAGCACACAATCGCAGTTTTACAGGCAAATTTAACTGATCAAGTATGGTAAAAAAGATATCTACCCGCAAAACAGGTGGCTTAGAGTTTAGCCGCTATTTTACAAAAGAAGGCGTAAGCCCTTATGATTTATACGAGTACGAAAATCGCTCGTCAGTAATTAGAAATCCAAGTGGTGACGTAGTTTTTGAAATGAACGATGTTGAGGTTCCAAAATCGTGGAGCCAAGTAGCTACTGACATTTTAGCGCAAAAGTATTTTAGAAAAACAGGGGTGCCACAGCCCGATGGTACTACCGGACGAGAAAATTCAATTAAGCAAACCGCACACAGATTGGCTGATTGCTGGGCAGATTGGGGGAAAAGATATGGCTATTTTGCGTCAGATAGCGATGCTAAAGTTTTTTATGATGAGTTGGCCTATATGATTACGGGGCAATACGCCGCGCCAAACTCACCACAATGGTTTAATACAGGTTTATTTACATCTTACGGAATTAAAGGGCAAGCACAGGGCCATTATTTTGTAAATCCTGAAACCGAAAAGGTTAGCAAATCAACTTCAGCTTATGAGCGTCCGCAACCGCACGCCTGTTTTATATTATCTGTTGAAGATGATTTGGTAAACGATGGCGGAATTATGGACTTGTGGGTGCGAGAGGCTAGAATATTTAAGTACGGTTCGGGGGTAGGAACCAATTTTTCAAATATTCGTGGAGCAAACGAATCACTCTCAGGCGGTGGTGCTTCATCAGGGTTAATGTCGTTTTTAAAAATTGGCGATAGGGCAGCGGGTGCTATAAAGTCAGGCGGTACAACTCGTAGAGCAGCCAAAATGGTGTGCTTAGATCTTGATCATCCAGAAATTGAAGAATTTATTAACTGGAAAGTTGAAGAAGAGAAAAAAGTTGCAGCTCTAATTGCAGCT
>JBMYOR010000598.1:0-2508 GCA_049599535.1 Bacteroidia bacterium
TTAAAGGCAGAGAAGAATAAATTCAAAGAAGAACTTCTTCCTAAATGGATAACAGATCAACAATAACCCATTAATTGATTAGTTTTTAATGGTGTCAGTTGTAGGATTGACACCATTTTTTTGTAATACGAACAAATGTTTAAAAAGATAATTTCAATTTTAGGGTCTTCTAAGACCACTCTTGCTTTGTTATTTGTCTTCGGATTTAGTTGTGCCTATGGTACATTTTTCGAAAATGATTTTGGGACAGACGAAGTAAGAGCCGTAGTATATAACTCGTGGTGGTTTGAGCTTGTAATGGCTCTTTTAATGGTAAACTTTATACTTAATTTAAAAAAGTACAATTTACTTAAAAGGGAGAAGATCACATTGTTTCTTTTTCATTTTGGGTTTATAATTATACTTGTTGGGGCTTTCATTTCAAGATACACAGGTTATGAAGGTTTGGTAAATATTAGAGAAGGTCAGTCAGTTTCACACATTCTATCTGATAAGAATTATTTAACTCTAGAAGAGGATGAAGGCATATTATTCAAGAAACAGGTAGTGCCATCGGCTATTAGACCAACTAGGTTTAACGAAACTATTCCGCTGAATGAGAAGCAGGTAGAATTACAATCAATAGGATTTATACCAAATGCCCAAGAAATAATTGTAGATGGTGAAAAGAGAATTCTAGAATTGGTTTTAGCAGAAAATGGAGCTAGGAAGACATATTTTCTACATGAAGATCAAAGGCTAAATGTGAATGGAAATTCCATTGCTTTTAAAAAGGATCTATCAAATACTGTAGCAATTTTCTATGAAAATGATTCATTGAGAATATGGTCTGATTCGGCCATAGTTTTTATGAATATGCTTTCACAAAGTACAGGAAGTTTTGAAGCAGGTAAGACCATAAGTTTAGAATACTCAACGCTCTATCAAGTAGGTTCACTTGCATTTGTTGCGGTTGTCATGCACGAAAATGCTGGGGTAAATTGGCAGTCTTCTCAAGATAGTGAACTCAAAAAGGTATTACCTGGAAAGCTGGTAATTAACCTTAAATGCGATGGTAAAGAACAAGTGCACTCATTGGATTATAGAAAGGGGAGCAGTAGTTTCAGGACTTTAGAAATTGACAATACAAAATTGAAATTAGCTCTTGGTCCAGAAAAAATACAATTGGGTTTTCAGCTTCATTTAACTGACTTCGAACTAAAACGTTATCCTGGTTCAACGAGCCCATCAGAATACTCGAGCCATTTAGAAGTAATTAATGGTAATGAGCGGTTCCCCTATACTATTTTCATGAATAACGTTCTAGACCATAAGGGGTTTAGGTTTTTTCAAGCATCATATGATACTGATGAGTTGGGAACTATTCTATCCGTGAACCATGATAAAGCTGGGACGCTATTTACCTATCTCGGTTACTTTATTTTAGGATTAGGAATGGTGCTTAGTTTGTTCTCAAAATCTACTAGGTTTCAATTCATCATTCGCTCATTGAGTAAAATTAAGGCAAAGAAAGCTTCGCTAACGGCAGTGCTAATTGCCTTAACACTTGTTGGGGTATCTCAGAATAGGGCAGCACTAAGTAAAAAAGCTTCTATATATAGCACTGAGTTAACGGATGAGTTTGGGTCCTTATTGGTTCAGGATATGGATGGAAGGATTAAACCCGTAAACACCTTAGCATCAGAGCTGTTGAGAAAGCTTACAGGGAAGACAAAGTTTGAATTTTTAGTAGAAAATGAAACGTTTGAAATAGACCCAAATCAATTTATGCTGGCTGTACATGCCAAACCCATGTTTTGGGCTCAAATGCCTTTAATTGCTATTGACGATGAAAAAGGAGATATCATATTTGACGCATTGGGAAAGGATAAGGTTCGGTTTTTAGAGTTCAGAGAGTTTTTTGATTCAGATGGTCATTATTTACTTGAAAAGCAAGTTGAAACCGCCCATAGGACCAAGACTAGCGATAGGAGTGTATTTGATAAGGAAGTTGTAAAAGTTGATGAACGTTTCAACATTTTATACAAAGCGCTATCTGATTCATACTTAAAGTTGTTTCCAAGACCAAATGACCAAGAAAAACATTGGTTCTCAGACAAAGGCATGTTAATTGGCTACCCTTCTGAAGATTCACTATTTGTAAAGAACATTTTGAATATGCTTTTCGCTTCGGGCGATTCAGCAATAACCGTCGGAAATTGGGAGCAATCCATTCAATATGCAAAGTATATTGGCAAATACCAGAATACAATTGCTGCGGATATTGTGCCAAGTAGTGCAAGAATTCAAACAGAGTTATTCTATAATAAGGCTAATGTATTCTTGCATCTATTTTACTCATATTGGCTTTTTGGAGCCTTGCTTCTAACTCTTTCAGTTGTTAGTCTTTTCAAACGTTCCAAGGTGTTATCTGTAGTCAAAAATGTGAGCGCTGTAATTGTGTTTATTCTTTTTCTATTCCACACGGCCAATATCATTATTAGATGGTACGCAGGCGGTTACCCGCCA
>JBMYOR010000599.1:0-2481 GCA_049599535.1 Bacteroidia bacterium
ACCGTAGTGCTAATCAATTATGTGGTTTGCTTTACTGTGGGTAGTTTACATTTATTACTTAAAGCAACCCCAGTTGTATTTAATTCAACCATTGCAAGTAGCTCTGCAATAATGGGTTTACTATTTATTTCAATGTTTTATTTAATGGGTGTGCTAACCAATAAAAATGGGGTAGCGGTTTCTAGCATTGTTTCTAGGTTATCGTTGGTAATACCTACGCTTTTTTTCTTTCTATTTTATAACGAGCCAATTTCGGTAAAAGCTACCATAGGCATTGCTATAGCCATATTGTCAATTATTTTGGTTAACAACAAAGCGAACAAATCCGGTAGTAAATTCTCTGGATTTTTACCGCTGATTGTATTTATAGGCTACGGTTTGGTAGATATTGGCCTTAAACTATCACAAACGCTAATCGCAAAATTTAATGATGCCCAGCACGAAATGACCTTGGGTATATTTGCTTTTGCCGGCATTTATGGTTGGTTGGGTAAGTTCATATTTAGAGTTCCACTTCAAAAAAAATCGATAGTTATCGGTTTGGTTTTAGGAGTAGTTAATTATTATTCAATATTCTTTTTTTTACATGCATTACAAAAAGTACAGCTTGCTTCAACGGTTGTGTTTCCAATTAATGGTATAGCCATTTTGCTTTTGGCTAATTTGGCATCAATACTTGTTTTTAAAGAAAAAATTGGATTTAAAAAGGCAATAGCCCTAGTATTGGCTACAATTTCAATAGTGTTGTTAAGCAGCTAATTTGAGTACCTATACAACTATAAAGCAAAATCAATCAGCCGAGTTTAAAGATAGGGGCAGTAGGTTTATTGCATATGCCATAAGGGTTTCGTCAAAAGAAGAAGCTGAGCAAAATGTAGCCAAACTTCACGATCAGCATCCTAAGTCTCGCCATGTATGCTATGCTTATCAATTGCAAAATGAATATAGAGCAAATGACGATGGAGAACCATCAGGATCTGCTGGTTTACCTATTTTAAATCAAATTAAAAGTGCTGGTGTACAAAATACCCTTGTGGCCGTGGTAAGGTATTTTGGCGGTACAAAACTTGGAGTATCGGGTTTAATTAATGCTTACAAAATTTCAGCTAAAGAGGCTCTCGAAAAATCTGAAACCATTGAAACCGAAGATGAAATAAGTTTTATAATTAAGTTTGATTATGCCTTAATGGAAGCCAGCATGAGTTTTATTAAGAGTAAAAATGCCATAGTGTGTAAACAGGTTTATGAAGAAAAGTGTACCTTACATCTTCAAATTAGGAAATCCCAACATCATGAGTTTCAAACTTATTTTACCAACCTTAAAGTCGATATTAGTTAAGGCAATCTTGCTTGTTGTTTTTTTCGTTTTAGGGCATTCAATACAGGCTCAGCAAATACAAGGAAATAAAAATTGGGAATGGATAAATACTACTGTTGTTGAGAGTCCATTCAAATACTCCGGTAGGGTATTAGGCTACAATCAAAGCCTCGAAAAGTCTGTTAGAAATTTTATAAAAAGCAATTACAAGGTTTTAAATAATGAAAGAACAGCCCTAAAGTTAATTGCTAAACGAGAAAGTCAAATAGGGTCACATTTTTTATTTAGGCAGGTTTTTTTAGGGGTTGAAATTTATGGTACAGAAATAAAAGTAAGTTTACGAAAAGATGGCCGAATAGCATCGTGCTTTGTAACTGTGGTTAACACCAAAAACTGGGAGCGTAATTTGATTGAAATAAGCAATAAACCAGTTACAAATGCTAAGCCCGTAATATTTTACGATATAAATGAAGTTAGCGGTGCATGGTATTACGAAAAGCACGATGATCAGTCAAACAGCCATTTTAAAGTGGTTCAAAAAGAAAACGGAGAAGCATTTTTAAATCAAATTGACAGAAAACGACATGGTGGACCAAAAGATACTACCGTTTGGGTATATGTTTTTAACCCCGATCCGCTCACAACTGCTGGCGTAGTTTATGGTGGCAATTACATTAATGCCAATGATGCTGACAATGAAGAGCTTAATGCCGAAAGACAATTGCTTCCCGTTAAAATGAAGTATTTGGCAGATTCAATATGGGCCGAAAATAAATATGTAAAACTAGTTTCTGAAGATGTAAATGTTGATGTGCCTTACAGCCGCACAGATACATTTAATTACACAAGGGGGCAAGATGAATTTGAATTTGTAATGACCCTTTACCATATATCAAATTTTAAAGACTATTTAAATAGTATTGGTTTTGATAGCCTGATGAATTATCAAATTAAAGTAAAGCCGCGTGCCTTTAGAGAAGATAATTCGAATTTTAGAAGAATATTTAACGGAGAAGGAGAAGGTACCCTAAACTTTGGGTATAGCGATAATGGCCTTGAGCATGTTGATGATGCCGAAGATGCCGATGTAATAATTCATGAATATGGCCATGCATTATCATACCACACTAATTTAAATGAGCTTGATGGTGCAGCACGCAGAG
>JBMYOR010000600.1:0-2478 GCA_049599535.1 Bacteroidia bacterium
GCTAATGCAATTGCGGCAGGCTTTAAAATAGAAAAATTCATTTTAGTTAAGCTGATTTTCAAGTTGTACTAAGTTATCCTTATTTAGGTAGCGGTACATTAATTCATCGTTATAAATAAATGAAGCTACTGCGCAAATGTCAGCAGAATTCAATTCAATAGCAACAAATTTATTATTAGATAACTTGCATCTTAATTCATAATCAAAACCACATTTATAAAGGGGGGCTTCGGCATTAGAAATTACTGAGAGCAAGTTTTTTATTTCAGCTTTGTTAGTTATGGTTTTACTTTTAAGCAAGGTGCCCATTGAATCCAGCTTTTTAATTTCAATTTCTTCGGTATGCTGGGCCAATTCTTTTATCTCATTACCGCTGCCGCATGAGAATAACCCTATTACACAAACAAAAACAACCACAAACAACTTGCTCATTTACTGATATTTAATTATAAATGTAGTAGTATTTGTTAAAATGACCATAAGTAACTTTAACAAGTTTTTATAATTGGAAGCTTTGCCAAATGGCATTATTGGGTATTCTGCTGTAAATCAATTGATTTTGTTTGCTCACTGGGTGTTTAAATTCTATGCAATGTGCCAATAAAAATAATGATCTATTGTGTGTTTTATGGTTAGATCCGTATTTAACATCACCCAAAATAGGAGTTTTAAGCTCTGCAGCGCAATGCACCCTTAGCTGATGAGATCTGCCAGTTATAGGCCGTAATTCTAAAAGCGTTTTGTCATTTTGTTGGTCAATAACTTTATAAATGGTTTGGGCTTTTTTACTATCGCCTTTTTGTGTTTTAAACGAGTTTACAGTATTGTTTTTGGTGTCTTTTAATATATAAGATACTATCTCGCCTTTTTTACTTTTTAGTTTAGCGTTAACTACCGCTAAGTAGGTTTTATTCACCTTTCCTTCTCTAAAGGCTTTGCTCATTCGCTCAGCAGCTTTGCTGGTTTTAGCAAATAGCAGTACGCCTTGCACAGGTCTATCGAGTCGGTGCAAATTGGCTAAGTATACATTGCCAGGTTTATTGTATTTATTTTTTAAAAAGCTTTTAACAATTTCAATAATAGAATCATCGCCCGTTTTATCACCTTGACTTAAAATGCCCGCAGGTTTATGTATGGCAATAAGATGGTTGTCTTCAAACAGCACATCTTGTTGGCTAATCTTCATTTAATATTGTTCCTGATCGTTGGGGAAATCTGAACTCTTTACGTCAGAAATATAATTCTGCACAGCTCCAGTTACCTCATCAAAAAGATTTAAATATCTACGCAAAAATCTAGGACTAAAATTTTTATTTAATCCCAACATATCGTGTAATACCAAAACTTGGCCATCAACATCAACACCCGCTCCAATACCAATTGTGGGTATACTTACGCTCTCTGATACTTTTTTGGCAAGTTTGGCAGGTATTTTTTCAAGTACAATGGCAAAGCACCCAATCTCTTCAAGTAGCTTGGCATCTGCAATCAATTTTTCTGCTTCGTCCTCTTCTTTAGCTCTTACAGTGTAAGTTCCAAATTTATAAATAGACTGCGGCGTAAGGCCTAAATGTCCCATTACGGGTACACCTGCAGATAGTATTCTTATAATCGATTCTTTGATTTCAACCCCACCTTCAAGCTTTACTGCATGAGCACCAGATTCTTTCATTATTCTAATTGATGAATCAAGGGCAATTTTTGAATTACCTTGATATGATCCAAAAGGCAGATCAACTACAACTAATGAGCGTTCTACAGCACGAACTACCGACGATGCATGATATATCATATGATCAAGGGTAATGGGCAAAGTGGTTTCGTGCCCTGCCATAACATTACTGGCCGAGTCACCAACTAATATCACATCAATGCCGGCACTATCTACAATTTTTGCCAAGGTATAGTCATAGGCAGTAAGCATGCTTATTTTTTCTCCTTTAAGCTTCATAGAGTGAAGCACATGCGTGGTAATTCTTTTATAATTGTCGTTGTGTACGCTCATTACGTCAATTTTAAGCAAATGTAGCACAGTGGTAGAATCTTACAATTTCTTAATATTAGCCCATTTATAAACTTAGTAAAGTATAACCCGCATGTGAGTTTATTTTTGCAGGCAGTATTTAATAATTGAAAACTCCCACATGCGCCTTATTTCTGGTATATTACTTATTACTGCTATGCTTGGCTTTGCCAGCTGCGAAACTGATTTTGAAGTAAATGCCGAATGGAAAGAAATTGGTTTGGCTTATATGATTTTAGATGGGGGAGATAGCGTGCAATACCTTAAGTTAAATAAGCTATACCAAAATACTGATGGCAATGCCAATGAAATTGCCCAGATTGAAGACTCAATTTACTTTGACGATGAAAATATTAGTGCAAGGCTAATTGAAGGTCAAAACACAATACCCCTTTATAGGGTTAAAATTGCAGGCAAGAGTGATGGCGTTTTTGCAAACCCAGATCAATGGGTAT
>JBMYOR010000601.1:0-2475 GCA_049599535.1 Bacteroidia bacterium
GCTACTGCGGTTGGGGTTTTTAATTGGGTATGGGCAACTTTATCGGCAACGCTTACATCTCGGTCGTGCCCAATGCCTGTAAGCACGGGGTAGGTACTTTGAGCAATTATGGTATTAAGTTCGTAATCATCAAAACAGCTTAAATCAATTACCGATCCGCCACCTCTTATAAGCACAATAGCATCAAAACCGTTTTTATCTTTCTCAGCCCTGTTCAGTGCATCAATTATACTTTCAGGTGCTTTTTCGCCTTGTACCAAACATTCGTAGAGCTGGCTTGTAAATGTGTAACCGTATATGTTTTTATTTAAGTGCTTTTCAAAATCTTGATAGCCCGCCGCTGTAGCACTGGTAATTATTGCCAAGCGCTTAATTACCAGTGGCAATTCTAGCTCTTTGTTAATTTCAAGCAAACCATCAGACTCCAATTGCCTTAAAGTTTCTTGTTTAAGGCGCTCAAACTCCCCAAGCGAGTATGATGGATCAATATCTACAATAGTTAAACTAAATCCATATTGTACATGAAAATCTGCCTGTACTCTAAGCAGTACTTTCATACCTTGTTTAAGCGTTTCGCGAGTAATATTTTGAAAATGGCCAATTACCCTAGCTCTATTAAAAGCCCACAAATTGGCCCTGCACTTGGCTTTTATTTTAGCACCATCTTTTTCAATAAGCTCAAAATACAAATGCCTACTGCCCGACATTGACGCAATCTCAGCCACTACCGAATAGGTTTCGCTAAAATGACCGCGTATTTGATCTTGCACCTGTTCTAAAAAATCAGATAAAAGTATTTGTTTTTGCACTGGGTAAATATCAATAATTATCAGTTAAAATTCAAATAAAAGCTTGGAGTTTAATCCTGTATTATTGGTCTCAATTCATTATTTAGAATAGTGTAAAATAACACATTGGGTATTTACAAAAAAGCCACCTAACTATTAAGGTTAGATGGCTCATGCTTTTTTGAGTTTTGGTTTACTTAGGCGTCTATTAACGCGTCAAGTTTTTGCTTTAGCATTGCTTTTGGTGCTGCACCTACTTGTTTGTCAACTACTTTACCATCTTTAAAAAAAAGTATGGTTGGTATATTACGTACCCCGTAGTTTGAACCCGACATGTGTGCATCAACATCAAGTTTACCAATGGTTACTTTGCCTTCGTATTCTTTAGCTAACTCTTCAACCGTAGGGGCAATCATTAAACATGGTCCGCACCATTGTGCCCAAAAGTCAACCATCACGGGTTGGCCTGCATTTATGGTCTCCTGAAAATTTGCATCTGTTAATTCTAGTGCCATTTGTATTGTTTTTATTTAGATTTTAATTGATAACTAACTCCTTCAAATTCTTTTAAAGTACCTAACAACTCGTTGTTTACTTCAACTTTCATTTTGTTTGAACGTAGAGGCAAACTTAATCGTTCGGCTTCGTGTAAAACGGTAACCATTACAGTTGAGTTCCCTGGATTATTACTTATTAACTTTCCGAGATTTGATACAACTGAATTTGAAATCTCATGCAAATTTAGGGTAATGGTGAGTTCTTTTGGAACCTTCTCTTTGGCCTCATCCATCTGCATAATCTCCAAAATTTTATATTCGATTTCAGGTGGTTTACGGTAGGTACTCATTTCTACTTGCACTTTCATTAGCAGAATTTCGCCTTCTTTAAAAAAATGCGAAAACTTTAAGTATGATTCGCGCCAAGCCATAATGCTAATTGGTCCGGTATAATCTTCGAGCGTAACGCTGCCAAACTTATTGCCATTTTTAGCTAATCTATGCACAGCACTGGTTACAATACCTGCCACAGTATAAATACCCAGCTTTTGATGTTCGGTAATGTTATATATAGTAGATGTAGTAAAACCTTCAATCTCGTGCTTAAAGGTATCGAGCGGATGCCCCGATATATAAAATCCAATTACCTCTTTTTCATATTCGAGCTTTTGCATTAAAGGCCACTCTTCTACCACCACACATTTTGGAGGGCTTAACGATGCATCTTCTTGATCGCCAAATAACGAACCCGTAGCTGATGCTGCAATAGCCTTTACTTCATTACCGTATCTAACGGCTTGCTCAATTAATGTGTATTTATCTCCTGGTTCAAGGTGAAAATAGCTTCGCCGCGAATATGTTTCATCAAAATCAAATCCGCCTGCATAAGCCAATGATTCAAAACACTTTTTATTTACAGCCCTTAAATTTACCCTGCTCGAAAAATCCCAAATATCTTTATAACCACCTGCATTGCCCCTTTCTTCAACAATGGCTTCCACAGCACTTTCTCCAACGCCTTTTACACCACCTAAACCAAATCGTATTTGACCTTGATCATTTACGGTAAATTTTTTGAACGACTCATTAACATCTGGCCCCAGCACTTGTATGCCCATGCGCTTACACTCTTCCATAAAAAAGGTTACCTTTTTTATATCGTTCATGTTATGCGTAAGTACCGATGCCAT
>JBMYOR010000602.1:0-2458 GCA_049599535.1 Bacteroidia bacterium
TCCGTAGCCTTGAACACCATCATCAAAATTGTCTCCATTAAAACAAATTCCCAATCCACGATCAATATCACAGCCTACATAATCATCAAATGCAAAACCAAGGTCAGCATCAACCCATTGTCCAAAATAGGTACTATCCAATTGCTTTTGCCCACGATTAAAAATAGTGGTCTCATAAAAGGTCATATTATTGATCTCATCGTTGGTAGCAAAGGCAAAAGCCATTGTTCTAAATTCAAGACCAATCTCTGGTGATTGTGTTTCTGTTTTAATGTTTCCTACATCATTGTAAACAAACCAAAGCGCTTTATCACCTTTAATATCAGGGTAATCACCTGCAGATGGGTCGTATCCGGGGCCGCCGCCTACATTTACGTATGGCGCCATAAAGCGTGCTTCATTTTCATCGGCTCTACCATGTGCGGGCCAATCAGCAATATTGTTTGGAATTTCAGTAACTGAGCCATTGGCTTCAAATTCTTCGATAAAATCATCAATTTCATCTCTTGTAACTTGAAAAATCTTATCCCAATACTCGCAGTCGCCATCATCAACCGAAACGGTTATTGTATCTATTGGACCTGCCCAAATATCATTACCGCCAAATTGACGATAGGTTTGAGCGGCAGCATGAATGTTACCATTGTTTAAACCACCAATCCAAATAGAGCCTGCAAAAAGAGAGTGTCTTTTTACTTCGTTGGCACCTACTTTAGGTATTTCGTATTTGGCATCTGTTAAATCCCACCACATGTCTCCACCGTTGAGAATTCTGGTTCTCACGTTGTTTACATCTAGGTCTGCTCCTCCCGAAGCGTTTTCGCACCTTGCTTTCAATCTTTTATTTGAAGCAGAAGGTTTTTTCTCTCCTATTCCTTCAACTTTTTCGGCCATGGCAGGCATTACCAAAAAGATGCTCAGAATAAGGCTTAGTATGTTTTTTATCTTCATAACTATTGATTCTTTGGTGTTTAGAATGACATTACAACTCCTAGTCTAACTAATCTAGGTCTGGTATAGTTTCCAGGGTTTTGCACCTTCGCGGTATAAACGTCTATATAAGAACTTACATCAGATGCGGTAAGCATAGCTTGCTGACCTTCGGCAGATGCCAACCACCCATCATCATCAGGTAAACCTGTGTAACGGTATAGCCCTACTATGTTTCTTGTATTAAATACGTTTTGAGCCCATAAGTATACGGTAATTGCAGCGGCTTTACCTCCGGTTTTTGTTCCGGTAAGCTCATCTGTTTTTCCGCCAATTACAAGTGGGAAAGATTTATCTAATCTCGCATCAACATTAAATAACCATGGATATCGGTTTCCATTAATAATACCGTCAATAGTTGATCGTTGTGCTACACCAACTGATACTGCTTGTGTAACATTCTTTTGACCAGAATAAGGTCTACCTGAAAGGGCACTACCAATCAAGTTAATTCCCATATCTTGAAAAAGTTTTTTACCTCCACTTGATATTGGACCATTGTAGTTTTCGCCACGTCCGTAGCGATAATCAAGAGATAGCACAAAATTGTGTCGTCTATCTGAGCTAGTTGGTTGCAATGTTCTAAGGTTTGGCTGACCTGCGTTAATTAACGCCGCCTGAGTACCTGCACTTGAACCTGTTGCATTGGCAAACTGTAAAGTGTAGTTGGCTTCAAGTGTAACATTTCTATTATTACTGTAAATGCTAGGACGCAATCTGTAATTAAATATGAAACCTTTTACAGTACCAAAATCAATATTACCATAGGTATTATAATTGGCTGGGTATGCATATCTACGCGGAACAATTTGAATCATATCTCTTAGCTCTTTGTAATATGCATTTACTTTAATTGACATGTTTTCGCCAATGGTTTGTTGGAAACCTAATTCATATGAAATTGTTTTTTCAGGTAATAGATTTGGGTTGCCAATTGTAGGCGATGCCTGAGCTGCTAAGTAGTAATAAGAATTTATAGTGGCTAAGTTACCCGCTGAAGGTCTTTGTGTAAGCACATCATAATTTGCAAAGAACATTGCTCTATCGCTAATAGGAAACGATACGGCTACCCTTGGCATTACATTAATTTGTGGTTTGTAATCTTCAAATGATTCTTCAGTTAAGCCAATTTCATTTTCTTCGTTTTTGCTACTAAAGTTGGTGTATGGAGCAATTGTACCTGTATTTGACTCTTGTGCAATAATTGATGGATCGTTGGTTTCAGAACCATCAGCTAAATACCATCTGTCGCCATCTCTGTAACCTACAACTTTAGTTGGGCTATAAGGATCATCTACGTAAACAACATATTCGTCGCCAATATTTGATGGTGCTTCATGCTCGCTTAACCTTGTAGATGGTAATTCTCCTACAGTTTTTGTTGGGTAAAGTGCAAACTCATCTTTTAACACCCATTGGTTGGCATCAAAACGGTCAACTCTTAAACCTAATCTCAAGTTTAAGTTTT
>JBMYOR010000603.1:0-2457 GCA_049599535.1 Bacteroidia bacterium
TGGTAAAGTGCAAAACAATGATGTATGTTTAGCTGTACTTGGCCGTAGCGCTGAAGACATGTACTGGACTGAATACGGTTTTGGAACCGTTAACGGCTCAGACAAACAGAAAAACTTTTTAAAAAGCTACACAGCCCTTACTACTGAAGGCGTAATTATTGATACCGCCTACTCAAGAAAAGGAGGTACTGACCCTGCCGATGGTGGTAAAGCCGGTATTATTAAGTTTGAAGATGTGCAAACCGGTACCTATTATTTACATGTACTTGATGGTAGCGCCGATAAATGGGTTGGTCAAATTACTATAACTGCCGATTCAACTGATGATTTAATGTATGCAGAAGTACAACCACTCGGAAAATTAAAAGTTACAGTAGCTCAATCTAGTATTGCAGGTTCTGAGATCGATTCAAATGTATTTATGCTTTGGGGTCCATCAACCGATACTTTTGAGCAAGTAATGGTTAGGGATTATGAGTCTATTCCTTTTGATCCGTTGTATGAAGGTAGAACCGGAACTATAAAAAATGAATTAGGAAACGATGAGCCTGGCTTATATTTTTTAATTGATATTCCTACTAGAAAATACTTAGTAGTAGCGTATAATTCAACTTTTGCCCCTAAAGATGGTGAGCAAGCGTCTAATTACATTCAAGTTAGAAAAAATATTCTAGACAAAGTAAGGGTCAACTTTACTGATTAACTTAGAGTTGCTAGCAAAATAAAAAAGGGAAGCTATTTTAGCTTCCCTTTTTTATTTGTGTAGATTTCAGCATAAAATAATGATGTCTATTCAGACTCAAATTTTGATACCATTCAACTTTTAATCTCTATTCAAACACTGTTTTATCATGCATAAGCTTCTCAATAATCAAGGTGTTAAAGTGAGATTATGGTGTTTGAATATGCGTTACCGTGTTTAAAGCTGCATAAACATTAAGTTGCTTGGTATTATTCCAGTTTCGTAACTGTTTAATAGGTTACCACTCATATCAAATTCAACAACTGCGCCAGTTGATGAATAATCGCGAGCATCAGTAATATAAATATGGTCGTCGTTTACATAAATTCCATTGCTTACCGAAACGCCCGTAACACTAAACAGCTCAATAACTTCGTTGCCATTAAACTTAATTACCTTGCCTTCATGCACAGCGTAAATTTCATTTTGGTATAATACTGTTTTCGCATCCCAAACCGTGGCAGTTGCATTAAATTCAACTGTGCTTATTACCGTATTTGTACTAGGCGAAATTGTAACAAAAGCTGCTTTTATATCATTTTCTAAATCAGCGTTTCGAACCACCACCACATTGGTATTTAACATATGAACTTCGTCATTTTTACCGCCAACTTCAACCGAATCAAAAATGGCATCAGACTGCACATCTACTACATATACATAATGAGTTGCATTGTTTGTGATATAAGCATTGTTACCAGTAATGGCCATTTTTTCGGTATAGCCTTTGAGCTTAATTTTATTGGTAATCATGTTGGTGTTTAAATCAACTACCGATACAGCATTGCCGAAAAGGTCAGATACATAAGCTCTGTTGTTTGAAACCGGCAATATTTGACGCGGCGAAGTAAATCCTTCAATCACATTTTTTTCAGTAAAGTCTGTAGCGTCAAGCACTTTTATTTGTTGCGAATTATTAACCACCACATATAGTAGGTTATTAATCATACTAAAGGATTGTCCTACATCGCCTAAGGCTTTGTTGTTGGCACTTTGGTACAAGTTAGTTCTTACATTGCCTGAGTCTAATTCAATAAATGCTAATGAACTGTTTCCTTTCTGAAAACCTCCTTCATTTAATACAAGTAAACCTTCCTTTAGATCAATATTTCCGTTGTCGGTGGGTTCGTCAGTTCCGCATGATGATATGAGTACCATGCCAAATAATGCTGCCGCAACGATAAAGCGATTTAGTGATTTTGCTACCATAGCTTTTTTAGGTGATTAAGATTATAATTTATTGTGATTGAAAAATTACGAAGTGGCATTGGGTGCACCAATGTAGATTCATATTCAACATTAAATAAGTTGTTGATTTGGGCACTGGCATTAAATGGCAATCTATAACTGCTATAAGCTACCTTAAAATGATTTAAATGGTAGGGCGATAGCGATTGTGAGTTATCGGCATTAACAAAACGCTTGCCTACAAATTGATAATGCCAAATGAAGTTAAACGACCTTAACGAAAGTTTTATTTGTTGATTTAGTTTATGAAAAGGAACATAGCTTAGCTGTGTTCCTTCATTTACAAAAATGCTTTGGCCTAAGTTTTCGGTTTTTGTATATGAGTAATTGCCAAGTAGGCTCCAGTACATATTTCTAAATCCACTTTTTTGATAAGAGTACTTTATGTCAAAACCACTTTGACCATCAAATATAGAAATTGTCACAAAGAGCTCAAGTTACTAAAGAATGAGTTTTTCAACGTTTTT
>JBMYOR010000604.1:0-2452 GCA_049599535.1 Bacteroidia bacterium
CCCTTGGCCAAAACTGCCTAAGCCCAAAACCATAAATAGTGCTACAAAAATTACTCTCATTTGCAATTATTTGCTACGATATTACCATATACCATTCAATAGCAGAATTACTAAAGGCTAAAAGGAAAATTCAATTTGAGCAATGGAGTTATATATTGATGTGCGTAAAATTGATTTTAAACTCAACTTTAATTTTTCTGGGGTGTTTCTTCTAAATCGATGTTGTTAATAATGAAACTTTTTACACTTACTTGTTTTGTCGTTTTGTTGCATGCATGTAGCCCAAATCAAAAACAAACCGAAAGTGCAAAACGTACTGAAAGTGATATTGTTGATTCAACAAAAAACAAAAATTTAACCACACAAAATATATCAGGTAGTGAAATAACCTACACCGTTAATGGCGTAACCTTAAAAGGTTATTTAGCTTATGATGAGAACACAAAAAGTAAATTACAAATGGGCAGTACATGCCTTTACAAAGCCTGCTGCAAGCGATTTAGGTAAACTATTTGATATGAATATTGCTTATAATAGAGAAGCAGATATGGCCAGTTGGCAAAAGCTAACGGATTTTTTAGATCAAACGATACACTAATTTTACGATCAAATATTTTATGAGAAAGGCGCTTTTTAAGCGTCTTTTTTGTTTTTAATGCCTTGCAATAATCATTTATAAGGGGGCGTGTTTAACTTGCAATAAAATTAAGTGGATGTTGCCAGAAAGTTTAAAAAAGTCGTTTTTAGCTGAAATCTCTTGGGAAGTTTGTAACCAACAAGGTGGTATTTATACTGTAATACGTTCAAAGTTGCCTGAAATGGTAAAAGCTTTTGGCGATAATTTTTTTTTAATTGGCCCTTATGTAGATAGAAATATTATGGCCGAAGTTGAAGAGATTCAAGGTGATAATGACGAGATATCGCGTTCGGTTCAAAAGCTCAGGAACATGGGCTACGAAGTGGTTTACGGCCGTTGGTTAGTTTCTGGAAGGCCCAAAGTGGTGCTCATAAACCCCGATTTTGCGTTTAATAGAATGCAGAACATTGAGCGGTCGCTTAACGAGGCTTATGATATCGACTTTACTACGGCCGATGACCTGACCAAGCAAATGCTTTTGTTTGGCGATGTGGTGCATACTTTTTTAACCGTTGCCAATGAAGAAATAGGTCAAAAAGGCAATGAATTAATAGCTCAATTTCATGAGTGGATGACCGCGCCAGCTTTGCTTCAGCTTAAATTGAAAAAAACAAGTATAAAGACTGTTTTTACCACCCACGCCACAATATTGGGTAGGTATCTGGCAGCCAACACGCCTAATTATTATGATATAATAGATAACTACGATTGGCGAAAAGAGAGTAAACACTATGGAATTTTTAGTCAATCGAGCCTTGAGTTTCAAGGGGCTTCAAATGCCAATATCTTTACGACCGTAAGTGCCCTTACTTCTGATGAATTTAATAGCCTCTACGGTCAAAAAGCAGATGTAGTAACACCCAATGGGTTGAATATTAGACGATATTTAGCCAATTATGAGATTCAAAACAAGCACCTTGAAGCCAAAAAGAAGATCCATCGTTTTACCATGGGGCACTTTTTTCAGAGCTACTCTTTCGATTTGGATAAAACAATCTACCTATTTTCTTCAGGCAGATACGAATACCGAAATAAAGGCTATGATGTAACCCTTGAAGCCTTAAAGCTGCTTAATGAGCAAATGGTTAAGGAAAACATAGATCGCACTGTGGTTTTCTTTATGATTACCAAAAAGCCAACTTGGAGTATAAACCCCAATGTGCTAGAGAGTAGGGGAGTGATGGAAGAAATTGACCGAACCTGTGATCAAGTAATTAAGCAAATTAAGGAGCGCCTTATTTACAAGGCGGTAAGTGATGATGAAGACCACAAACTCCCTGAACTAAATGAATTGGTGGATGATTATTGGAAGCTCAGGTACAGAAGAACTTTGCAAAATTGGAAAGAAAAAGATTGGCCAATTATTGTAACCCACAATTTAAAAGATGATGTAAATGACGAGGTGCTCAATTACATGCGCAACAATCGTTTGCTCAATAGTCCGCTCGATAAGGTAAAAATGGTTTATCATCCCGATTTTATTGAGAGCACCAACCCGCTTTTTGGTTTTGACTATGACGAGTTTGTGCGTGGTTGCCACCTTGGTGTTTTTCCAAGTTATTACGAGCCTTGGGGATATACACCACTTGAATGTATTGCGCGTGGTGTGCCAACAGTAACTTCTGACCTATCGGGGTTTGGAAATTTTGTTACTGATATGGGTGCCGAACACGAAGATTTAGGATTGCACGTAACCAAAAGGCAAGGAGTACCTGATGAGCAAGCTGCTCAAAATCTAGCCAAATACTTATTGAATTTTATAAAAGGAAGCCGCCGAGCAAGACTTGAATACAAAACGCGATTAGAAGAATTTTC
>JBMYOR010000605.1:0-2451 GCA_049599535.1 Bacteroidia bacterium
TTTGGGTAACGCTTTTTTAGGTAGTGGATATTTATCGCCGTATTTGGGTTGAAGCTCCAAAGCCATTTGGAGCATATTAGAGTTATGTGCAGCTGTAATGTATCGTCCTTGTGCATTTGGATTAAATCCGGCCTGAAAATGTGCTTCGGCAACATCTCTTACATCAACCAGGCCCATGCCCATTTTAGGAGCACCCATTTTTAAAGTGCCATCGCCCATTTGTTTTAAAATATTATAGCTCTCTGATGTTACTGATTTTGCATTTAAGGCTGGGCCTAAAACCAAACATGGGTTTATAGTTACCAGTTTCCATTGATCTTGAGCATCGGCAATCTCCCATGCTTTTTTTTCAGCCAGTGTTTTTGAGTAAGAGTAAGGCTGATATTCTAAAGACGCCGTGGTATTCCATATTTCTTCAGTTAGAGTTTTACCAGGAGCATTGCCACAATCAATGGCATCGGTATAAATGGCGGCGCAACTACTTGTTACCACCACGCGCTCAACACTTGTTGTTTTGTTTGCTTCGTTCAACACATTGGCCGTCCCTTTTTCTGCTGGGTCTATTAAGTCGCGCTGCGGGTCTTTTACATCAAGCGTAAAAGGTGATGCTGTATGATACACCACACCACAACCTTCAATAGCTTTGGCATAAGAGCCTTCGGTTAAAAGGTCTGACTTAAAGTATTTGATGCTTCCAAGCAATTCGGCAGCAAGTTGGTCAAGGTGGGCAATTTTCTCTTTTTTATCAGGATTTCTAACCGCCGCATGTACAGTTAACCCTTCTTCTAACAGGCGTTTTACTAGCCATCCGGCTACATAACCTGTGGCGCCTGTTACTAATACTGGTTTTGATTTGTTGCTATTCATTTTTGAGATTTGAGATGTTGAATTTTAGATTTTTAGTGATTAGAAATTAGTAACTAATTTCTACTGATTACTGGTAACTAGTTACTGTTAATCCTGTATTCCGCCGGTGTCATGCCGGTTTCTTTTTTAAATAATTTGTTTAATCCTTGTGGGTACTCAAAACCTAGTTCATAGGCAATTTCATTTATGGCTTTGGCTGTACCTAACAATTCATTCTTTGCCTTGTTTACCATAAAATCATTGATGTGAGACTTGGCGCTTTTACCCGTCTCTTTTTTGAGCATATCGCTTAAATAGTTGGGCGACATGTTAAGCTCTGCTGCAAAATACTTTACTGAAGGAACTCCCATTTCATTAATGATTCCTGTGCTAAAATAGCTGCTGAGCTTCTTTGCGAAATCCGCCACTATATCTTTATTGAAATTGGATCTTGTATAAAATTGCCTATCGTAAAAGCGCAAACAGTAGTTTAAGAGCAATTCAAGATTTGAAATAATCAAAGCTTGGCTATGTTGATCTATGTTTTGCTCGTATTCGCGTTTAATTTTTCCTATGATTTCTTCTATGTCTGTTCTTTCAATTGCCGATAGATGTAATGCTTCATTCGATTCATAAGAAAAAAAATCATATTCATCAATTCTGCTGCCAAGCCCCGATTTTCTTATAAGATCAGGATGAAAGGTTAAGCTAAAGCCTTGGCTGTTTTTTAAGCGAGCGCAATCTACCAACTCCAAAACTTGGCCAGGTGCTATAAACACCATGGTACTGTTCTCAAAATCATAGGAGTTGCGGCCATAACCCATTGAGCCTTCTACGCCTTCTTTAAAAAATATGAGATAATTATCAAAAGTGATTTTATGACCAACAACTGACTTATCATAATTGGCATCACAATCCATATTAACTGAAATAAGAGGGTGCTTTGGCTCTGGAAGCCCTAAAAGGCTATGGGCCTGTGCAATTGATTTTATATGCAGTATATCAGACATTGCTTGTATTTACAGATACAAAAGTGAAACATCTGTAAAACTACAGATTATCCATTTTAAGGTAAGGCTTAGCCGTATTACTTTATACTCAACCTACTTTTGTTTTAACAGTACAATGGCAACTCAGGCTATAAATATCGAAATCAACAAACCCCGTGAAAAGTTTATGTGGGTGAGCCTAACTGTTGTTTTAGGCTTTGTGTTTATGGTGTTTTTTGAGCCCTTTAACCTTTTTGCAAATAGTAGCGCAACTGTGTTTGATGTGGTGTTTGAGTTGGCCATTGCTTCATTAATTGCCTTTATAATTCTTTTACTTACTCAGTTTGTGGCGCGAGAACTGTTTGGTTTAAAGTCATTCACTCGCCTTGGGCTTATTGCATGGTACCTTTTAGAATCGTTATTGGTAGGTATAGTTTGGAGTTTGGCAGATGAAGTTGACCATTCAACAAGTCACAATTTTTGGGAGCAAATACCCATTAACTTCTTGGCTTTTGTTAGCATTTTTGCCATCCCATATTTTGGGTATGTCTTTTGGTTTAATAGTAAAAAGCTCAAACAACAATTAGTTGAAGCTGCTGAAACAAGAAAAGTAGAA
>JBMYOR010000606.1:0-2450 GCA_049599535.1 Bacteroidia bacterium
TTTAGATGATAATGAGACCTTATCGGGCAAGATTATTGAAGGGGTGCCTATTGTACCTTATTCTGACGAAGAGTTTGGAGACATTATGAGCAAATATTCAATCGACGAGCTTGTATTGTCGGTTCAAAAAATGTCGTCAGAACGAAAACAACAAATTGTTGACCTGTGTTTGCAAAATAATGTGAGAACCAAAATTATCCCATCTGCTAATAAATGGGTTAATGGTGAACTTAGTCTTAGTCAAATTAAGAAGGTTAGAATTGAAGATTTATTAGAAAGAGATCCAATAAATATTCATAACGTTAATATAAAATCTGAAATTGAAGGTAAAACGGTTTTAGTTACCGGCTCAGCAGGTAGTATTGGTAGTGAACTAGTGCGCCAGATAGTTAAATATTATCCAAGTAAAGTGATTTTATACGATCAGGCTGAAACGCCATTGGCAAGTTTTAAGCTTGAAATGCAAAATAGATTCAAGTACATCAAGTTCAAATTTATTATAGGTGATGTTCGAGATAAATCTAGGCTTGAGAACGAATTTATTACTGAATCACCTGATGTAGTTTTCCATGTGGCAGCATACAAGCACGTGCCCATGATGGAAGAAAATCCCAACGAAGCCATTTTAACAAATGTTGGTGGTTCAAAAAATTTAGCCGATTTAGCTTGTAAATACGATGTCGATAAATTTATAATGGTATCAACCGACAAGGCGGTTAATCCTACCAATATAATGGGCGCATCAAAACGCATAGCCGAAATTTATGTTCAGTCATTAAATTATCAAAAGGGAACAAAAACTAAGTTTATCACCACCAGATTCGGTAACGTTTTAGGTTCAAATGGATCAGTAATTCCTTTGTTCAGAAATCAGATAGAAAATGGAGGGCCAATTACGGTTACGCACCCTGAAATTACACGTTATTTCATGACTATTCCTGAAGCCTGCCAACTCATTTTAGAAGCAGGAACCATGGGGCAGGGCGGAGAGATTTTCATTTTTGATATGGGTAAGGATGTGAAAATTGTAGACTTAGCTAAAAAGATGATACGTTTATCGGGTTTTGAACCAGAAAAAGACATCAAGATAAAATTTACGGGACTTAGGCCAGGTGAAAAAATTAAAGAGGAGTTGCTTAACACAAAAGAAAACACGCTGCCAACTCATCATAAAAAAATTATGATTGGTCAAGTTAGAAAATATGAGTTTGATGAAGTATCAAAGCAGATTTCAAAGTTGATTGAAGTGGGTAAGGAAGGTGATGATCATAATGCCGTGTTGCTGATGAAAACCATTGTTCCTGAATTTGTAAGCAACAACTCTATTTTTGAAAAACTAGATAAAGAAGTAAATAGGGCCAAGGCCTAATGAAATTTCTTTTTTTTTTTAATGGTGATTTTAATGAAGGCAATGGATCAAACGCTAGGCTCAAATGCTATGGTAAAGGGCTATTAGAAAAAGGTATTGCATCAAAATTTTTCGTTGTAAGACCAAGCGAATTTGCAGATTCAGGAATCAATCAATCTTCAAAAGGTAAAGTACAAAATCTACCCTTCGAATATTTAACTGGTAACCCCCTAAGGGAATCATCTAAAGTAAAACGGTTTTTCGGACTTTTAAAAGCTTGGAAAAACGCCATCAGAGTTCTTTCTAACTCAGATTCCAACAATACTGTACTTTATTTTTATTCAGCGCAACTGTTTACCCATTTGCCAATTTTACTTGCGGTAAAAATATTTGGTTTTAAGGCAATGGTTGAGTTGACTGAACTACATTCACTAAAAGTTGAACGCAACCCAACTTTAACCTTTATCGCAAGACTAAATAATTCGTTTATTGAATGGACCATACCTATATGGTTTAATAGGGTATATGTAGCTTCTCATAGATTAAAACTTTTTTACATGCTCCGTTTTCAAAACATAGAAGTTGAAATTTTGCCCGTAGTTTATGACTTTGAAAGGTTTACAGCCTTATCAATTATCAAAAAAACTCAACGAATTGGCTATTTAGGGTCGTTTGCACCAAAAGACGGTGTGGAATCAATTGTTGCAGCTTATTCTATTGCAAAAAAACAGATACCAGATTTACGCTTACGATTAATTGGATTTCAAACCAAAGGTTTTAACCTAAATCAAGTGTTGTCGGCAAATGGACTGTCGATTCACGATAAATCAATAGAAATCACTGGACAAGTTGAATCAAATAGAATCCCTCAATTATTGGCGGATTGTGATTTATTAATAATGAATAGAAATAATGACCCTTTTGCAAATTATGGGTTCCCGATTAAGCTGGCCGAATATTTGGCAACAGGTAGGCCAGTAATAAGTACCGATGTTTCTGATATCTCAAGACTTTTTACAACTGAGCTCAAAATAATTGAGCCTAATAATTTGGCGAAATTGCATTCTACAATAATTGAGCGATATAAAAACAGGGAACAATG
>JBMYOR010000607.1:0-2447 GCA_049599535.1 Bacteroidia bacterium
TAAATAATCAAAATGAGTTTTATTATTTTTCTTTAGTCTTACATTAATAATGTCAGATCAACATAAACAAGTTTAATATGAGTCTACACTCTTTATTCAAAACCTAGGTTGATGTATGTTTTAAACTAGAATAGCATAAACTAAAAAAGGCTCGCCGAAGCGAGCCTTTGAAATCATTTTTCTAAGTCTTTAATTATTTACATTTCTATATCCATGTTTGAGAACATAAATGCCCAAATATCAGCATACTCATCAATGGTCTGCTGAGTTGATTTACCAGCTCCATGACCGGCATTGGTGTCAATTCTAATTAAAACTGGATTTTCTCCTTCATGATACTCTTGTAGCCTAGCAGCAAATTTGAAAGAATGCGCAGGCACTACCCTGTCGTCATGATCAGCTGTCATTACCATAGTTGCCGGGTAATTGGTTCCTTCAGCCAAATTGTGGTAAGGAGAATATTTAATCAAGTTGTTGAAATGCACTTCTTCATCGCTTGAGCCATACTCTACTGCCCAACCAGCGCCTACAGTAAACTTATGATACCTGAGCATATCAAGCACCCCTACAGCTGGGTATGCTACGGCAAACAAATCAGGTCGTTGTACCATACATGCACCTACAAGTAAACCTCCGTTTGAACCACCTCTAATAGCTAATCTGTCTTTATTGGTGTAACCTTCAGAGATTAAATATTCACCAGCGGCAATAAAATCGTCAAATACGTTTTGCTTGTTTAGCAACATTCCGGCTTCGTGCCACTCTTCACCATACTCACCGCCGCCTCTTAGGTTGGCAAGGGCATAAACTCCACCATTTTCTAGCAACACGATATTCGCTACCGAAAAACTTGGGGTAAGGCTAATGTTAAATCCACCGTAAGCATATAGTAAAGTAGGTCTTTGGCCATCCATTTCAATTCCCTTTTTATGGGTAATGAACATATGCACCTTTTCGCCATCTTTGCTTGTGTAGAACACTTCTTTGGTTTCGTATTGATTAGGATCAAACTTTACTTCGCTCTGACGGTAAAGCTCTGATATGTTGGTTTCAACATCATACTTGAAAACACTTGATGGATAGGTAAATGATGTAAAGTTATAAAAGAACTCGGTATCCTCTCTTTTTCCGCCAAAACCACCTACAGAACCAATGGTTGGCAATTCTACCTTGCCAGTTTCATTGCCTTCTAGGTCAAAAATGTAAATATGATCACTTGCATCTTGTAAGTAACTAGCAAACATTTTATCTCCAACAATTGATACACCTTCCAAAACACTTTCGCGTTCAGGTAAAAGGTCGGTCCAATTTTCTTTGGTTGGATTACTCATGTCAACCTTTACAATTCTGTAGTTTGATGCGTTATAGTTGGTTCTCACATAAAGGATATCTCCATCATTATCAACTACCGAATGGTCGTTGTCAAAATCAGACACTACATCTATAAACTCGGGCATTTCAGTTAAAGCATCAGGAGTCGTAAGTCGCAATACTTTAAGGTTTTCACCATGTGTACCTTTGCTTTGGCTCAAAACAAAGAAATCGTTCTTTTCGGTGGTTCCGCCAAAATTGTAGTAAGTAGGATTTGCAGGATCTTCCCAAATTAGAACATCATCTGCTTGTGCTGTTCCTAATTTATGATAGAAAACCTTTCCATTCCTATTTGCTCCGCTCAGCTCATCGCCTTCTTGAGGCTCAGGAAATTTGGTATAGAAAAATCCATCTTCATTAAACCAAGATGCGCCACCAAATTTTGTCCATTCAATTTTATCTTCTAGCAGTTCTCCTGTTTCAAGGTCCATTACATACCACTCATTCCAGTCGCTACCGCCTTTACTTAAACCATAAGCCATGTACTTATTGTTATCAGAAAAGCTCATGCCGGCTAAAGAAACCGTACCGTCTTCAGAGAAAGTATTTGGATCAAGATAAACTTCGCCTTCATCCTCTAGACTACTCATTCTGTAAAGCACCGATTGCGCTTGAAGTCCTGTGTTTCGGTATTCGTAATAATAATCACCTTTTTTAAATGGTGCTGAAACTTTTGGGTAATCCCAAAGCTCGGTAAGTCTATCTTTAATTTTTGATCTAAATGGGATTGAATCTAAAACGGCATCGGTAACTGCGTTTTGGGCCTTAACCCAGGCCTTGGTTTCATCAGAGTTGTCATCTTCTAACCATCTGTAAGGATCTTCAACTGGGGTGCCAAAGTAATCGTCAACTGTGCCGTCTTTTCTGGTTTCAGGATAAGTAATTGTAGATTGTTCTTCCACTTCTGTGCTATTATTCTCTTTAGTTTCTTTACAAGATTGCGTGGCCAATGCCAAAAATGCCAGCGCTAAGCTTTTGTATTTCATAAGTGTTTTGTTTTGCAAGGCGAATGTAGATGTTTTAACAGAATGGTTAAATACGTTTACATGGGTGGGATGACTCAGTGACTCAGTAGA
>JBMYOR010000608.1:0-2439 GCA_049599535.1 Bacteroidia bacterium
AAACTCTTCAAGCCCTTCGGTTGAAATGGTGTTTAAGTAATCTTGGGCAGCTGTTGGATTGTCAAATGCCTTTTTAAATACATAGTACCAAGTTCCGCTAGCCGAATGGTGTATGAAGGTTTGCTCGGTATCACCATTTCTTTTAAGCATTTGTTGGTGCTCAATAGCATAGTTCATGGCCTTAAATGATGCAATAACAACTAAATACTTACCATTTGGATTACTTGTAGCATTGTAAGGATTTACATTAACCGTTTTGGGTACAATAGTTTTCCCTGAAGCATCTTTCAAAAAGTCTGATTCATCTACTTTACCATCGCCATTTGTATCATCTTTGGCATCAACTGTACCGTCGCCGTTAACATCAAATTGCTGCTGCTTTTTAATATCATCTGTAAGAATTGCGAAGTTCAAATTCTTCATTGAATCCAACTCTTCACCATAACTTTTTATGATGTTTTGCAAGCGATCAATCTCTTCTTTTTGCAAACGGTTCATTTCGTTTTGTTCTTCAAGATCTTTCTCAAGCTTGTTGAGTTTGCCGCCGTAAAGCTCTTCTGAGCGCTTTCTTTCGTTCTCGCGCTCTTCTTTAAGCTTCTTCTCCATATCGCGTCTGTCAAGACCTTTGTAAAAGTTGTAGCCTAAAATGAACTCATGGCTTCCAAAAGAGTATCCTGCTATCTCATTTATGGCCATATCGTAGCTATAACCAATCATCATATTGTCTGACACGTTTACACCACCACCAAAGCTTAGGGCATAATCTGAGCGATAACCCACGGCTAAAAAGGCTTTGTCTTTGATTATCCCTTTAATGTTAATGTCAAACTGTGGGCTAAGTCCTGAAATAGTTCGCATCATTACAATTGGTTCTATATCAAAAACATCTTGTTTAACAGAAAACCTGTAGCTCATTAAAGCCAAATAATGACGCTGAAACTGATATCCTGTAGTGGTATTAGAAACGTAGTCTTGGTAAGTAACTCTATTGCCAAAAATCTGTGGAGCTGCAAATCCTAAAGTAAAATCATTGTAGGTTAAGTGCATACCAAAGTTTCCACTTACCATAATCTTATTAGCGCTTCCTATATTTAGCAATTCATCGGTCATATCTTCAGCTACAATGTTGTCAAAGTCAAGACCTAACTGTCCCACTTCTCCCCCTAGTCCAAAATGCAATCGTGCTTCGCCCAAACGCAAATGGTAAGAGTAAGCAAGGTTTACTCCTGTTTGGCGCAATAGACCCAACTTATCGGTATAAATAGTAGCGCCAAGGCCCATATTTTGTTTGCTAATTGGACCATCGCCAGTAAACATAAAAGTTACTGGTGCGCCTTCTATTCCAGCAAATTGAAGTCTGTTTATTGCCATTAAGCGTGCATCGCTATTTGCGGTACCAGCAAATGATGGACTTAGCAAAAAGTTGTTTACTGTATAAGCCGCATACATTGGTATCTGCTGTGCTCGCGTTTCACTTAAGTTAATAAGTGAAAGGTTTAAAGTTAAAAGGCCAATTATTATGAATTTGATATTGATAGCTTTCATGATTCTAAATTTTAAGTTTTTCATTATTAGTAATTAAACTATCTAAATATTGTTATTGAACCTTTATACTCGCTTCTCTCTACCGGTACTTTTATAATATAATAATACACGCCGTCAGGTAATGGTGTGCCGCCAACACCAACGGTGCCGCCCCATAGGTTATCGTATGCTGTACTAGTAAAGACGACCCTACCCCATCTATCAAAAACTATTACTTCAACATCATTATAGTATTGAGCTTTCTCAACTACCCAATAATCGTTTTTACCATTACCATCAGGTGTTATAATGTTAGATGGTTCTAAGGTGTAATCGTCTTCTGATATTAGGTTTACGCTAGTATCGTTTACGCAACCAAACTCAGTTGTAATGGTTACCGTGTAGGTTACATCTTCTACCACAGTGGCTACAGGTCTTCTAATGCTTGCGTCATTTAACCATTCACTTGGTGTCCACTCGTATTGTACGCCGCCTTCGGCCCACAACCTTACTTCGTATCCTTTACTCACCACTGTATCAGGTCGTATGTTCATAACGGGTAGTGGCCAAACGGTTACTTCACGTTTTACGCTGTCTAAACATCCGTCGGTATTGGTTACGGTTAGATTTACAATGTAATCGCCATCGTTACCATAAACGTGTATCGGATCTTGATCTGTTGAATTGTTGCCATCTCCAAAGTTCCAATCCCAAGCATTTATGCTACCAATTGAGCTTTCTGTTGGTGCAAAGTCATCACCAAAACAATGGTTCTCAACTGTAAAGTTGGCTACAGGTAATTCAAATACTGTAATGGTTTTGGTAATGGTATCTAAACAACCTTTGTTGCTTTCAGAAATTAGTTGCACTGAGTAGTTTCCAGCTTTTCCATAAAGTTTGGTTGGCGCTTTTAGG
>JBMYOR010000609.1:0-2432 GCA_049599535.1 Bacteroidia bacterium
CAATATCGCGCATGTTGTTAAGATTTAACACACCCGTACTTAATAATCCAAAAGCTGAAGCCGGTAAAAGCATTGTAAGGTTTAGGCTATTGGTTTGCAAAAAGTATATACCCATTACGGCCAATAATCCAAAAAATATAAAAACGGCTATATCTCCATAGCCTTTGTAACCATAAGGGTTTTTGCTAGCAGTATATTTATAAGCCGCAGCAATTGCCAGTAATCCGCTAGCCAACATAATTAGCAACCAAACTAAATTAACATTCTTGCTCGATACCCATAAGAGTAAAATACCAGTAATTAATGAAAGTAAAGCCGTTGTAATAATGGCTGTTTTCATGGTTTTGGTACTTATAGCCCCAGACTGAACTGCTCTTGCGGGGCCAATTCTTGCATCATTATCGGCGCCATTTACAAAATCGCCATAGTCATTGGCAAAGTTTGAAAGTATTTGTAAAAATGTAGCAGTTAAAATTGAAAGTACACAAATTAGAATTGAGAACTTATTATTCTCAAAAGCTAAAAGGTTACCTAAGGCTAATCCGGCCAATGCTAATGGCAAGGTACGTGGGCGCGCGGCATCTATCCAGTTTTTGGCAACTGACATTATATGCTCGGCTTCATTGCAGGTATATTACCTATTGCAAAAAAACTATACCCACTATAGTGTGAGCCTAAAACAAAAAAACCAATGAAAAAAATTATTACTTTCATTGGTTATATATTTTTAATGGTAGTCAAATCAGATTAAGCAATGTACATAGCCGACTTTACAGCTTCAATTACTTTGGTTGGATTTGGTAAATAAGCTTCAATTAAGTTAGGGGCATATGGCATTGGTACATCTGCTCCATTAACTCTTTTAACAGGTGCATCTAAGTAATCAAATGCATTTTTTTGTACCTGGAAAGCAATTTCAGAAGCAATTGAACCGTAAGGCCAAGATTCGTCAATTACTACAATTCTGTTTGTTTTCTTTACAGATTCAACAATTGTAGGGAAATCAAGTGGTCTAATTGTTCTAAGGTCTATTACTTCGGCACTTATACCTTGTTTGGCTAATTCATCGGCACTAGCATTGGCTACTTTCATCATTTTATTAAATGAAACCAAGGTTACATCGGTACCTTCTCTTACTACTTTGGCTTTTCCAATAGGTAAAATTATTTCACCTTCAGGCACTTCACCTTTATCTCCATACATCTGTTCCGATTCCATAAAAACTACAGGATCATCATCTCTAATAGCAGCTTTTAATAAGGCTTTGGCATCGTATGGGTTTGATGGTGAAATCACTTTTAAGCCAGGAACATTGGCATACCAACTTTCAAAAGTTTGAGAGTGGGTTGCTCCTAATTGTCCGGCAGATCCACTTGGGCCTCTAAAAACCATTGGGCAAAATAACTGGCCACCCGACATTGAATACATCTTAGCGGCTTCATTTACCACTTGATCAATGGCCAAAAGAGCAAAGTTAAAGGTCATAAATTCAACAATTGGTCTTAAACCATTCATGGCTGAGCCTACGGCAATACCCGCAAAGCCAAGTTCGGCAATGGGGGTGTCAATTACTCTTTTTGCACCGTATTTGTCAAGCAAACCTCTTGAAGCTTTGTAAGCGCCGTTGTATTCAGCAACTTCTTCACCCATTAAGTAAACTCTTTCGTCTCTGGCCATTTCTTCATCCATGGCTTCTTTAATGGCATCTCTAAAGGCAATTACGCGTTCTGACATATTCTTTATAGAAATTTGAGCAGCAAATGTATTATTAAAATCAAAGTTAGAACAACAGGTAAACCATCATTTGGTTTTGCAGACTACAATATTTATTTATTTTCGACCTTCTATGAAACATTCGTTACTGTTCTTACTGCTTTTTAAAGCCATAATTTATTTAGCGCCTAACCAAGTGTTGGCAGCAGATACCCTTACTGTTGGCATTAAGCCAGCACCACCTTTTGTAATTAAAGATGGCGAAAACTGGAGAGGGCTAACGGTTGATATTTGGGAGCATATAGCTGCTGAAAATCAATTTGTAACCCAATACAAAGAGCTGAGTATGGATCAAATGACCAATCAATTAACAAATTCTCAAATTGATATTGGTTTAGGGGCGGTTACGGTTTCAACTAATAGAGAAAAGCAATTCGATTTTTCAAATGCTTATTACCCTTCAGGGCTAGGGATTTTGTTTAAAAAAGATGAAGCAACGGCCATAAAAATTGCAATGAACTTGGTTTCGGGCAATTTTATAAAAGCCATTTTGCTGCTTTGCTTGGTGTTACTTGGTGTTGGTTTTATTATATGGTTGGCCGAAAAACGTAAAAACCCCGATGAGTTTGAGGGTGGAATCAAAGGTGTTTTATCAGGTTTTTGGTGGTCGGCAGTTACAATGACCACCGTTGGCTACGGAGATAAATCACCAAAAACAG
>JBMYOR010000610.1:0-2428 GCA_049599535.1 Bacteroidia bacterium
TGGCTAACACAAAAAGCCATTGCTCAGCTTTTTGGGGTAAAGGTATCTGCCGTAAGTAAGCACCTAAAAAGCATATTTGAAACAAGTGAGTTGCTTGAAAATTCAGTTGTTTCCATTTTGGAAACATCTGCTGCCGATGGCAAAAAATATCAAACAAAATTCTACCTTACCTCGCCAAATTATGCCGCATAAGATTGAAAGGGCTGCAAGTTAAATTAAAGGCTTTTTTGTAATTCCCTTCTCAACTCAGCTTCTTATCACTTCTATGCTTTTCAAACATTTCTATTGCTGTTTTTAATAAGCCAATTAAACCTATTGACAATACAATCAAACCAATAGAAACTTCTTTTAAGGCACTAATGGCAGTATTAAAGTAAAAATACAAGCCTGCACTAATCGTAAGCAAAATTATAAGTGATAAGCTATAAATAAACGCTTTACCTTTTTTAGGGCTTTGCCATACTTTTCTCGACAGCTTGTTTTGAACCTTTGATGTATCCTGCAAAGTAGAAAAACTAATAGCTACCCCCATTAGAATTAACATGGTATTAATTTGTAGCCATGCACCTTCACCACTTTTAAAAGAAAAAACAAACAAAAAGTAATAATAAAACGATACTGCCATAAATGGGTATTGCAAATAGCTTAGGTAATGAAAAAAGCCTTTATAGCTCATACTACCTTCATTAAGTTAGATTCAACGCAGCCCAGTCCTTCCCAAAACTCTTTTGAATATTCAATTTTCACTTCAATTTTTTGGCCATTGAGTTCTAGGTCGTTCATTGATTTTAAATCGAGTTTATACACAGAGTCTAATTTTTTGTACGAAACAATATTTACGTACGATGAATCAAAAGCACTTAAAAATCTAATATCAGATAGTTTTTCGGGGTACTCACCGGTTCTTATTTTATGCAATTCAATATTGGCGATGGCACTTTTGAACTCTTTGTCAAATAGCATTTCTTGTGCTTTGGTCATGCTCTCACCCATTTTTTCTTTTAAATCAGTTGGAAAACAAGACACTAACAAAGTAGACAACACAATAACAAATGGTAGAAATATTCTTTTCATTGTTTTATATTTTTAATGGCCATAAATTATAAGTAACTGTTGATTCACATACCAATAATTACTTTCAGTTATTTTTTAAATTGAATTTAAACTCGTTTGAAACGGCATTTCCTATTTTAAGTCTAAGTGACATATTTTTAAAGCCCTTTATTATAGGAACAGATGTAACTGCAATTTGATTGGGATGCAAAATAATGTTAGGCACCCCAGTACCGCAAGAATATGTTGTAACATGATCAAATGGAATCCATTTTTTAATCAAATTATCAAAATACTCAAGATTTGCATAAATGTAATTTCCATAACCTATGGCAAGGGCAACGCTATCGTTATTTTCAATAATAATGGGATACGCAGCAAAAGCAGGAGAGTTGTAATCGGTTTTAAATCTTGAAAAATTGATGTTTTTTATTAATTGATCGGTGAGCACGCTAACGGTTAAATTAACATTAGTACTGTCAAAACCTGATTTATACTTATACAACGGATAATAAGAATGATAAAAATTGAGCTGTACAGCAAACGAATCATTATTTGATTTAAACTCACGATTTAAAATGTTATAATCTCTAACAAATTGCATTTCTTTATTCTGCAACTTTCTTATGTGATAGCTAACAGTGATAGTATCAGATTTTGGCCCAAAATACAAAGGAATATAATTAGATATTTTAGCATCTTTTATAAATAAAGTATCTGTTGCTCTTGTTAAGCTATCAAGTATAAAAGGCGCATTTACATTTGATTGGGCATAGCACGTAAACACACTAAAAAAACAAATAAAGCACCAAAAAGCATTCCGTTTATTGGTATTCACTTTTAGCCATTTCATACCAATTACATAATTCACCTTCAAACATAAATTGTTCGGTTTTTTTCATTCCTATTTTTTGCAACACCTTATTCGAACCTATATTATCTACATCTGCAGCTGCATCTATTTTTTCTAATTTAAGTTCATTAAAGCCATATTTAAGCCAAGCTTTAGCGGTCTCAGTAGCGTAGCCTTTGCCCCAATGTATTTGCAAAAACCTATATCCTAAATCATTATAGGTGTAATCTCTTATTTCTGATTCAATTTTAAGACCCGACCAACCAATAAATTCATTAGTGCCTTTTAAAAAAGCGCTAAATCTGCCAATACCGTTTTGTATATATTGCGATCGTACCCAATCAATGTACTTGTAAACTTGTGCAATATCTGTATAAGGCTTATTCCCCAAATATTTATGCACCAAAGGATCACTATCCATTTCAAACATACTTTTTGCATCTTCTTTCTTAAAAACACGCATGTACAGCCTATCGGTTTCCAGAACCAAGTGCTCCAAATTATTATTGCTCATTTTTCAAA
>JBMYOR010000611.1:0-2421 GCA_049599535.1 Bacteroidia bacterium
AGAGCCAATTACCCAATTAAATTTACCATCAAGGTCAAATCCAAACCAAATTAAGGTTGCGGCTAACCATACCCCAACTATCGATATTAATACCCACTTTACTTTCTTATTCAATTAATTCTTCTTTTAAGAATTGTACAACTGTACAAAAGTCACTTTATGCTGTAGCAATTAAACAAATCTTTATCCACACGGCTTTAAAAAAACAATTTCAACAATTTAATTGCTTGGAGTAATGTTGTTAGTTCGGTAAAATAGGATAAATGGCCCCAAACAATTACGACGAGAGTAGTATAAAATCGCTCGATTGGCGAGAACATATCCGTTTAAGGCCGGGTATGTACATTGGTAAACTTGGCGATGGTGCATCGCCAGACGATGGCATTTACATTTTGATTAAAGAAGTGATCGATAATTCAATTGATGAATACCAAATGGGATTTGGTAAATCAATAGAGATTTCGGTGAGCGACCATGAAGTAAAAATTAGAGATTATGGCCGCGGAATACCCTTAGGCAAGGTAGTTGACGTGGTTTCTAAAATCAATACGGGTGCCAAATATGACTCAAAAGCGTTTCAAAAATCTGTTGGACTAAACGGTGTAGGATCAAAGGCAGTAAATGCTTTATCAACACGTTTTAAGGTAAGAGCCATAAGAGATGGTAAAGAAAAAACCGCTGTTTTTGAACGTGGCGATTTAATTGAAGACCCACCCATTACTAATAGTAAAGACAAAAACGGAACAGAAGTAATTTTTACACCTGATAATACAGTGTTTAAAAACTACAGATATAGACCTGATTTTCTTGAAGAACAAATTAGAAACTATACCTATTTAAACTCGGGTTTATCAATTTATTATAATGGCACCAAGTTTTATTCAAAAAATGGGCTACTTGATTTACTTGAAAACAAAACTGCCGATACGCAAATTAGATACCCTATAATTCATATCAAAAGTGACGATATTGAAGTAGCCTTTACTCACGGAGATTCTTATGGAGAAGAGTGCTACAGTTTTGTGAATGGTCAGAACACTACGCAAGGCGGAACCCATTTAGCTGCCTTTAGAGAGGCTGTGGTGAGAACAGTACGTGATTTTTACAACAAGAGCTTTGAAAACAGCGATGTAAGGGCATCAATTATTGCCGCTATTAGTGTAAGGGTGCAAGAGCCCGTTTTTGAATCGCAAACCAAAACCAAATTAGGGTCGGTAAACATGGGGATTGAAGGCCCTACCGTAAGAAGTTTTGTAAATGATTTTTTTAAAAAAGAACTAGATAACTTTTTACATAAAAATGCCGAAACTGCCGATGCGCTCTTAAAGCGAATAATACAATCAGAAAAAGAGCGAAAAGACATGGCTGGTGTAAAAAAACTGGCCAAAGAGCGAGCAAAAAAGGCAAACCTTCACAATAAAAAATTAAGAGACTGCCGCATACATTACATAGATGATAAAAAAGATGAGCGGTTTAATTCAACACTCTTTATAACTGAGGGCGATTCGGCTAGTGGATCAATTACCAAAGCGAGAGATGTGCAAACTCAAGCCGTTTTTTCGTTGCGGGGTAAACCGCTCAATTGCTATGGCTTAAAGAAAAAAATCGTTTATCAAAACGAAGAGTTCAATTTATTACAACACGCGCTTGATATTGAAGATGATTTAGACCATTTACGCTATAACAGAATTGTAATTGCCACAGATGCCGATGTTGATGGTATGCACATTAGGTTACTGCTACTCACTTTCTTTTTGCAGTTTTTTCCTGATTTAATTAGAAACGGACACCTTTATATTCTTGATACACCTCTGTTTAGAGTTAGAAACAAAAAGAAAACCATTTATTGCTACAGCGACGAAGAAAAACAAAATGCTATAAAAGAATTGAAAGGAAATCCTGAAATTACTCGATTTAAGGGTTTGGGAGAGATTTCGCCAGGTGAATTTGGAACTTTTATTGGCGAAGACATAAAATTAGAACCGGTAACTCTTGCCAAAGGCACATCAATTGCCGAGCTATTGAAATACTATATGGGTAAAAACACTCCAGACAGGCAAAAATTTATCATAGATAACTTAGTGGTAGAGAAAGACCTTGACGAAGAAGTTGCAGCATAAAATTACCAGTAGTACAAAATGAGCGAAGACATAGAAAACGAAGAAGAATATCAAGACGAAGAACTTGATAATAGCAATGAAACCCAAGATAACGAAGGCGAAAAGGTAATTGATACTCCTTTGGCCGATATGTATAAAACTTGGTTTTTAGATTATGCATCATACGTAATCTTAGAACGTGCTGTTCCTCATCTATATGATGGCTTGAAGCCTGTTCAAAGACGTATCTTACATTCTATGCGTCGACTTGATGATGGAAGATACAATAAGGTAGCTAATATAGTAGGGCATACTATGCAAT
>JBMYOR010000612.1:0-2419 GCA_049599535.1 Bacteroidia bacterium
AAAATAAGAGTGCTTAGATTTACAATGTTGAGAAAGTAAGATTCTAAAGTGGGCTGGTGATTTTGTTATTATTTTGTAAGAAGTAAGCCTTTGGAGAAGTGCCTTTAAGCTTTTTAAACGCTCTATTAAATGTGGCTTTTGAGTTAAAACCTGAGTCAATAGCCAAACTTATTAAAGTGTATTGATTTGATTTGTCTTTTTCGTAAAGTCTAATAAATTCATCAACCCTTAGAGCATTAATGTAATCATTAAAATTCATTTTTATGATAGAGTTAATACTTGCCGAAAGTATTGATGTACTAACCTTGAGTTGCCGAGCCAATTCTGCTAAACTTAAGTCTGGCTGTA
Organism: Bacteroidia bacterium; assembly: GCA_049599535.1. GTDB lineage: Bacteria > Bacteroidota > Bacteroidia > CAILMK01 > JACPUW01 > JACPUW01. Next base: position 349 of record JBMYOR010000612.1, read on the forward strand.
AATAAAGCTTTTGATTAAGCATGATTTCTTTGAGCTTTTTAGAGACCCTTTGATGCTCAATATTGGCTTCAAGGTTTTGAACAGTTGTAAGTGTAGCTGGCTCATTTTCGGTGTTATTGTTCTGGTTTGGTGCAATTGGTTCTATAAAACCAATTTTAATAGGTTGCTTTTGGCTAATACCTGCTAAGCCAATGTAAATCGAAACTGCGACTAAGGCTAAATTCCACCACCAATCTTGATAAAAATCTAGATTCGCAAAAGCATCAATAATATTCATTAGTCCGCGAAAGGCTATCCAGAAAATCATGGCATAAACAAAATTTCTGAACCAGCTAAATCCTATAATTTCAGTGTCGCTAAATTGATTTTCGCTCCACATGCGGTATTCTTTGTAAATAACAAGGCATTTATAAAAATATAATATATAACTCGCGTACATAACTACAAGGTTTAAATAACCCATAGCCTCATGTAGTGCTGATGTTTGAAGCCAATCTACGCTTTTTGGACCCTGAATAAAAAAAACAAACTCATATAAAAAAGCAGTGCTGAAAGGGATAAAATGAACTAGCTCTTTTTTGGTGATTGTAAAGCTTCTATTTATTTGTGCCTTAAAATATAAGAATACTAATGGTCCAAAAAGGAGCGCTACCCCTCTCGGAAAACCATTTAACTCGTTCCAAAGTATATTTATGCCAGCAAAACCAAAGGTGTAGTCTTGCATTTCCATGGCAAGCAAAAACATTATCCAACCCAAAATTTTATCACTTAGTCTTTGGTTTTGAATGCCTCTTATTATTAGCACTACCCAAAGTATTAAACTAAAGAAATAACCAAACTGTAGGGGCGTTGTATATAACGACATGTGTTGTGCTTCAATTTTTCAGGTCAATGGTTAAAACGCTGGGAAAACTAATTGGTTGAAAATTATAAAAAAGTGTATCTATTTATTCTTAAGCTCTTTTTTTCTTTCATCAATGAGCTTGGCAACATCTAATTTGCTACCATTTTTAATAGAATCATCTACAATTAGCAAAATCTCTTTCTTGCCTTTGTTTTTGAAATAAATCTCTTGTCCAATTTTTAAACTAACCCCACTATTTGAGAATGGACTTAAATTTGGGTTCATTACGGTTGGAATTATGAGCGGAATTGCCTTTGCTGAATTATTTCGTAAAGTAAACTGAACATAAACGTCTCCTGTTTTTTCTTTAATTATCCTAGTTATCGTTTTTAGCTGAATTTTAATATTTCTGCCCGATTCATTGGCGAGTTTCAATTTGCCATTCTCATTTACCAAAAGTGTTGCCTTGGCCATTTTGTTTAAACCAAACCCTTTAATTGTTTTACCTGTTTTGTTTTCAATTACCGCCACGTTAATGCTAGAAACTGAGTTGTTTATTATTTCAACATCTTCTGTTTTAAACTCATCATACCAAATAGTTTTGGTTTCAAATGCCTTTAGTTCTAGGGTATATTCTTTGGCATAAACTGATGTAAAGGTGCAAGTAAGCAGAATAAATGAAAGTGTTTTCATGAATTTTTGATTTAAAATTTGATGGGCCAAAAGTGCGCTTTAGAGCATATACCGGCGTATCAGATCATAATTTGAGAAGTTTCAAATAATGATTTGATACTTTTTAAAAGCAAAATGCCCCAAAGAAATTAATCAATGAGGCATTTTAATCTAATCCGCTAAACTTATCCCTGCATGTGCACATCAACTTGTGGGAACGGGATAGTAATGCTGTTATTATCCAATGCAATTTTACCTTGTTCGTATATATCAAAATAAACATCCCAATAATCTTCAGGGCTAGAGTGGGGCCTTACCGCAAGATTTACTGAGCTATCGCCTAATGATTCAACTCCAACAAATGGAGCAGGGTCCTTAAGTACTTTATCGTGTTTTTGCATTACTTCAAGTAATATTTCTTTTGCTTTTCTAATATCACTATCGTATGAGATTCCAATTATCAAATCAACTCTAATTTTACCTAAGGTTGAGTAATTGGTAATGTTGCCGTTAGATATTGCACCATTGGGTACAATTACCGTTTTGTTATCAGGT
>JBMYOR010000613.1:0-2418 GCA_049599535.1 Bacteroidia bacterium
GTTGCTGATATTCAATGTTTTGTAAATTTTCATTTTCTTGACCTTTTCTTTTCAATTCTGTCAAATTTGTCGTTAGCCTGAGAAATTAATTTGCTCTTTAGAAATTGACATCTTTCCATCTCGTCGATTTCGGGTGAGCAAATGTGGGGAATGCTGCCTAACTTGTTTATATCCATATATTTTTAATGGTTATCACTCTTTTTCGAAGGGATATCCACAGGTTTGTCGCTTTTATCACCCCGGCGTAATCGGTCAAATGGACTCGTAATATTGCTGAGACTATCATTGCTTACGAATGTATAAATCTCTGTGGTTTTTGGACTCTTATGGCCCATAAGCTTTTGAATACGAAAAATATCAGTACCAAATTCGTGCAAATGAGTGGCATAAGAATGCCTAAGCATATGCATGTGCACATTTTGCGTAAGGCCAGCACGCTTGGCACTTGCCTTTAATACACTATTTGCACTAATAGCCGTGTAAGGTTGTCCTTTTTTAGAGCCTTCAAATAAATAAACACTGGGTTTACAGGCCTTGTAATATTCTCTTAGCTCTTGCAATATGTTTTCGCTAATAGGTACATACCTATCCTTGCTGCCTTTGGCTTGTCTTATTTCAAGCATCATGCGTTCTTTATTTACATCGCCTAATCTAAGATTTAAAGCTTCGCCGATTCTTAAGCCACAAGCATAGCACAAGCTAAGTAAGGTTTTGTGCTTAATATTAGGGGTAGCATCTAAAATGAGTTCTACCTCGCGCATAGAAAGCAATTTGGGTAGCTGCCTATCTTTTTTAACTTTCGGAAGCTTTTCTATCTCAAGTTTATGATCAACCCTTTCCCTATAAAAAAGCTTTATTGCGCTAATCATTTGTCTTTGAGTAGAGTTAGAATAGCCGCGGCTTTTAACATCTTCGGCCAAAAAGGCCTTCACCATTTCGTCATCAATGTTTCTAACATCTACACTATTAAAATAGCCTAAAAAGGCTCTTACCATATTGCAGTATGTTTTAATGGTACTTTCGGCCAACCGCCTTGCCATTAGGTAATTGTAAAATTTTTTTAGCTCTTGTTTATGCCCAGCATTTAATTGTATGGCAGGCCTTTTTTTAAGTTCATTGTCAAGCTTTGCACGTAATTTCTTTTCCTGCAACAGGCTCATATCAACCCAAGCCTTATCCTTAAAAGCATTAAAAATTTTATTTAGATTTTGAGGCGTATTCTCAAGATAGTAGTATCGGTGGGTAATGGTGTATTTGGCGCCTAAAGATTTTACTTTTTCATAAGGTGCCCCATACTTACTTGGTTTAATGCCAATTTGATGATTGCCTTTGTGGTAAAATGGTATTAAGTCAACAATATATTCAAAATCAGATTTTGAATTACCAATACTGGCTTTAGATAATACCCTTTTCATTTGCTCTAATTTTTTTAACTATAGGTATGGCTTCGCCATGTGGATCACAATACAAGTTGCCCCCCTATATTTTTTCAAAACTAACCGATGGCTAAAATAAAGAATTATGTTTAAAATACATAGGTAAATTAAAAAAATAAGTACCTGCAATTGTGCCAGTTATGAGGATTCAGCATAAATGCATTCCGTTTGCCCAACCCTAATTAGTATCCATGCTTATGAGAACAAATTCTACTCAGCCTGTTGGCTGAAAGTTATAAGGGGGCATTAGAGTAGCAATAAGTTGTAAATGCCTCACTGATATAATAAAGGGGGGGGCTATAAAAATGATTACCCGTAATATTATCGAAGAGATTACAATTTATTTGTAGGCAGATTTTGGCCATCTTATAAACCTGAGTTCGATTTATAATTTTAAAATAAGGTAAATCGTAAGATGCTTATTCCTATACATTTATAATTTCTTTAAAAGGAACTTAGCGTGTTTTTGAATCGATTGTGAGGAGCAAGTTTACTCATCTATTCTGTTTGTTTTTAGTTGTATTCGTGAATGCTTTGCATATGCTGAGCTCTAGAGTTTTTGCTTCGTTTTGGGGCGATGCCAAATGCAGAGCATTCATAAACACCGATAAAAGATAACAGATCAATGTAAATAAAATGAAGAGCCTGTGCGGCTTGAGCAGGAATTAACAAAAAGGTCACAATTATCCTCATATAGCAGACTTTTGCCTTTGGCAACCGTGTAACAGTAATCGAACTATGGTTTTAACTTGCTCTAAAGGGTAGGGAGCCGATTATTTTAACCTGTAAAAGTTGTAAATCAAGTTTGGTGAGTAGGGGAGGTGTAAATACAGCTCTTAATAATCTGATTTTGTTTTTAAACGTATTCAAGCCTTTCCACAGTGCAGCTTTTGATTATGCAGGTTAGTACAAAAGAGTTAGTGATTCCCCTTTTTTGTACCACTAAAAAATTTAATTCACATCCAAAACTTGCGTAAAGCTC
>JBMYOR010000614.1:0-2412 GCA_049599535.1 Bacteroidia bacterium
GGTATTGAATCAGGGGGAAGAACAGACTCAATTCTAGCTTCACTACCTCAAAATGTTGCTTGGCCAGGCAAATTAACGAGCAAGCAAATTTCCATGAACAAAAAACTTAATGATTTTTTAAAGAATGGTTGGTATACTTTGGCTTTTGGCATAATAATGCCACTTATAAATGGATCTGCGGTAGCGTTTATTTCATCGTTTTATATACATCAGGTGGGTTCAGTTTTTATGTTGGCCGTATTAGCAGCAAGTGCATCATATATTGCGGTACCCGCCGCCATGAAAATAGCCGTACCCAAGGCTAACCCTGGCATTTACTTACCTATGGCTTTAGCAGTAACTTTTCCTGTAAATATAACTTTTGGATTGCCACTGTATTTAACAGTAGCTCAATGGTGTTGTTAGCTAAATTACCCTTCTCTATTAACACTGTTAATCGAAAAAGCGGGTAAACAAACCGCAATATATTCGGCGCCTAGCTCACTTGGTGTGCTGTACTTTACCCATTCATTTACTTTACAAATAATGGCTTCGCCGGCTTTTACATCAAAAGTTTTACTTTTTGTTTCTACCCTTAGCATTCCGTTAAGCACAAGAGTGTATTCATCAAATTCAGGTGTTTGAGCAGGTTCGTACCAACCACCAGGACTTTTCATATGCGCTATGCTAGTTTGTTCTGTTTTTGAATTTACACGTCCAATGTACTCTTTAATAATTTTTGGTTTATTACCTGCCGAAACAATTTGTGTAGGTTTTAAAATATGAATTGCCATTATTTATCTTTTTGAATAAGACAATTTTAGCGTTTATTTGTTTATTCACTATTTCACAAGTTTTCTATTTACTGAATCACCATAATTTGAGAATCTTAACCCTATTAATTGCCGTTACTTTAATAACCATTGGCAGGCTTGGTGCCACACATGTAGTGGGGGGCGAGGTATTTTATAACTACTTGGGCAATGATAGCTATTATGTGCATTTGCAAGTTTATGTTGACTGTGAAAACGGAAGGTCCGAAGCTATATCGCAAGATTCTACAGGAACAATTGCCATTTACGAGAATCTTACTTATGATTTAAACAAGCACCGAGAAGTATTTAGAACAGGGCCCGTTAGGTTAAATAAATTGCAATATAACTGTGTGCAGCCCCCAGCCGGTGTATGCGTAGATATGTATACGTACGATACTGTTTTTGTATTAAAACCCAACACTTTTGGATATTATATTGCTTTTCAGCGCTGTTGTAGAAATGAATCGATTTTAAATATTGAAGACCCTTTGGGCACGGGCGCAACCTATAGTGCGTTTATACCACCAATTGAAAAACATGGAGCTAATAGTAATCCAAGGTTTAAACAAAAACCACCTAATTATTTGTGCGTAAACGAAAGATTTGAATTTAACCATTCTGCTACCGATCCTGATGGTGATTCTTTAGCCTACCGAATATGTACACCAAAAAACATGCGTATTACTAGGCCATCCAAGCCAGAAATTCCTGATGCGCCACCTTATATCGATGTAACTTGGAAAGCTCCTTATAGCGAGTGGTATCCTTTACCGGTTAAAAATAACTTTAAAATTAAACCCGATGGGATGCTTCAGTTTTGGCCTACAAATTTGGGTCAGTACGTATTTGCTGTTTGTGTAGATGAATACAGAAAGGGGGAACTTTTGAGCACTTCTTGGAGAGATTATCAGTTTAATGTAATGCCATGTAAATTTAATGTAAGGGCTAACTTTAAAGTGCCCGAGTTGTTTTGCGGCAATGAATTTGAGTTGAAAGATGAATCTACTGGTGCTCAAAGTGTAAAATGGATTATAAAAATGCCCAATGAAACCATTGAGTCTGATTTGCGCAATTTTAATTTATCAAATATGGTTGCAGGCAATTATAATATTAGCCTTGTGGCAACTAGCGGAAACTGTGCTGATACTTTTAATCGAAAGCTAACTGTATTACCCAAAAGCCTAAATAAAAATTATTATTTACAAAAATGTAAAACCGATACCCTTGCCTTAAAGCAAAGAGATTACTACGCATTAAAAACAGAGTGGCTTGATAGTACAGCGCTTTTTAATATTGATACGCTAAAAGCCTATGCGGGTACTAAAGATACTTTTTTTATTCATAAAGGTTATTTTAATGAATGTAGTTTTATTGATAGTTATTTTGTTGATGTACAATTAGATACCTTTAGTGTGTTAATTGAGCCTTTGCCGCATTGCCTTGGTACTATTTATAAAATGTCAACTATCGATAGCTTTAAGTACAATCAAATTATTTGGCGTATTAAAAACGATAGTTTTAGTAATAAACATGAGCACTTGGTGCTTAATGGGCAAGTATTGAATTTAAAGCTTCAACTTGCTTTAAACTCGTGCAAAGATTCTGCGGAATATTTACT
>JBMYOR010000615.1:0-2397 GCA_049599535.1 Bacteroidia bacterium
TGTATTGTGGCATAATTCCCGATACACGCACTACATTTTTAAGCGCTGTAAATAATTGATAGTATTTTGCTGGGTGAAGAATCTGATAAGATTATAAATTGGAGGTTTAGGTCAAATTGGCATCAAAAACTAGATTTTCATTCCATGAAAAAAGCAAAACCTATAATGCTTAATTCAGTATTTACAAAACCTAGCTAATCTTTGTAATCAAGCGCTTATTCGGCATAATTGCCATCAACAATCTGATTCATTTTTCTGGTAGTTTCTTCAAGTTTAATGCACGATGCACGTATATAAGAGATGTATTCTCTTAACTCATCGTCATTTTTAAAGTCGAAATTATCACTCTGCGTTAAACCCAAAAGGTTAGTTAATGGCGCCCTGAGTTCATGAGAAGTTAAAAAGGCATACTCCTTAAGCCCTTCAAGTGTTTTTTGTTTTTCTTTGGTTAGTTCTAAGCCATATTGCAAGTGTGCATCTTTTTCGATTTCGAGTTCGTAAAAAACTGAAATTATTACTAACATTTTTTTCAGAAAACTAGCTTGATTTAAAGATAATTTTGATTTAAACATACTTACCAAGTAGTAATCAGAGTATTGCCCATTTACTAACACTTTTATTGGTACTCCTGCATAAGATTCAATGCCCATTTCTGCTAATAAAAGATCTTCAGGAAAAATTTGCTGTACATTTTTTTCATATAAACAAACCCCGTGGCCTACAACGGTTTCACAAGGGGTTTTGGCTAATGGATACTCAAAGTTTTCGAGAATACCACTTTTAGATGCTAAAAACAGGGTTCTTGCATTTTTTGTAATGGGGTCATATTTTGCCAAAAATGTAAAATCGGCATTAAATGTTTTATTTAATATTAATAGTGAATCAGATGAAACAAACTTGTCGGTTAAACCTTTAACACTTTTGCTCACACTAAATAGGGCATTCTCCCATAAGTGCTGCGTTTGCACCGTTAGTTGAGTATTTTCTTTACTTATTCTTACTAGCAGCTCCTTGTTTTTGGCAGACTCGTGGTTGTAGCAAAAACAAATATTAAACTCTTCAAGATTGCCTAAATTATTATAAATATAAAGTGATCTGTCAATAATGTTTTGTTCAATTATAACTTGTCTAATTATTGCGGTAATAAGATTAGTGTCGGTGTTTCTAATGTTGGTGTAAAAGTTAGATTCTGTGGTTATTTTTAACTTGTTTTTAAGTGTGGTAGAATCTGATATTAATTTTTGTATGGCACCTTTTTCATCTATAACAAATTCATAAATATCATTTTCTACAGGTTTATTATTAGACTCTATTTTGTGAATTTTTAAAATAATAAAAGACTCTTGATTGGTTAAGGTAGAACCTAATATTTTATTATTATCAAGAATTATTGTTGCTAAATGTTCGTTTTTGAGATGTATGTGACATTTTTTGAGATTAATGTTTTCTAGGGTATTTATGGGGAGTAAATCCTTAAATGCATTGTTAAAATCAACAATAGTGCAGCCATAGGCCTTATCAATCACCACAAAAGGCTCTTCAATTAACTTTAATACTTCTTTCCACCCTTTTAATGCCTTCGCCATACATTTTTTTTAAAACATTAACTTTTCAATGATAGCGAAATTGGAAAAGCCACTAACGTGTTAAGTTTAAATTTCTACGAAAGATTGTGAATGTATGCATTAGCTTAATTTGAGTTGTGGCTCTAAAGTGTTGATTTACATTGTTTTATTTAATAATAAGTATTTCGCGTTGCATTAAGAAAAACGAATTGTTTTAAATACATACATTAGTATTTAAGTTATAGGCTATTTGGCAATTCTTTTTTTTTAAAATGGTAATTTGATTTTGAGAGCTCAATATCTTTAGTAAGTAGGGCGAACGTCGAGAGAATCTAGCCAAACGTAGAGTTTGGTCTTTTGGAGCCAATCAAGAACAAAACATTTGCTCAAAGATCAAGCAAATGAAAATGAAAATCCTTTTCTTTTTAATGCTAACATCGTTTGGTGTTTTGCAGGCTCAAAACAAATTCACCATATCGGGCACTGTAAAAGATGCTTCAACAGGTGAAGATCTAATAGGTGCTGCCGTGGTTTTAAAAGATGACCCCAGTGTAGGTGCGGTTACCAATGCCTACGGATATTATGCCTTAACAGTAAGCAAACCTAAAGTAGAGCTGATCATACAATATATTGGTTTTAACTCAAAGGTTGTTGAAGCAGATGCAAGCAAGGGCGAAAAGCTAAATGTAGAGTTACAGCCTCAAGTTGAAACCTTAAATGAGGTGGTGATTGAGGGTGAAGCGGGAGATGTAAATATTACGGAAACCAAAATGAGCGTAACCAAAATTGATGTAGAGGATATTAAAAAGATTCCGGTGCTTTTTGGCGAACG
>JBMYOR010000616.1:0-2393 GCA_049599535.1 Bacteroidia bacterium
GATTCGCAGAACGTTCAAGTTTTTCCGGCAAAGCAAGAAATTACGATGAAAAAAAATCGTGACATCTCTTTTAATGGCTATATGAAGGCAGGAAGATTTGAATATTTTGGGAAGAATTTCGATTTCAAATACGATGAATTTATAGTTGATATGGCGCAAATTGATTCTATGATGTTCAATTTTCCTGATGAACAAAACGATGATTTGCTAAGAAGGGTAAATACTGTTATTCAAAATATTACAGGCAAATTAGATATTGATAAACCCGACAATAAATCAGGTAGACTGCTAGCGCCCAACTACCCGATTTTTGATTGCTACAAGGGAGCCTATGTTTACTACGATTACAAAACTGTATTTGGCGGCGTATATGATAGAGATAGATTCTTTTTTAAACTAAAACCATTTGTGGTTGATAGCTTAGATAACTTCTCGATGAAAGGGATGAACCTAGCAGGAACTTTTGTTTCAGCCAAAATTCTTCCTGATTTTGATTTTAGACTCACATTGCAACCTGATTTTTCACTAGGCTTTGGCACCGAAACACCTGAAGATGGCTACCCATTATACAATGGTACTGGCCGTTGCTACATGAAAATATTTTTAAGTAATAAAGGATTGAGAGGAGATGGTAGATTTACGTACAATGGTGCAGAAATCCAGTCGAATGATATGATCTTTTTCCCCGACTCGATGGAAGCAATGCAAACAGTTTTTGCCATGGATGATACAGAACGCAAAAAATTTCCGAAAGTAAATTCTGAAAATTGTGAGTTATCGTGGACACCTTACAGAGATACCATGGTAATTGCTGCGGTTGATAGCAATGCTTTTATAAACATGTATGAAGAGGAGTCTTTTCTAAAAGGACAATTAGTATTTACCAAACAAAACATGTATGGTAGCGGTGAATTCAATTACAGGCAAGGTATTGCAAACTCTGAAGCCTATAACTTTAAGCACAGAACCTTAAAAGCCGATTCAACTCAGTTTTCTCTGTACCAAGAAAACATGGAAGACATTGTATTATCTAATGATAGTGTAAAAATTAAAATTGACTTTGATAAAAAGCAACTTAAGGCAGAAACCAATAGCGATGATGTTATGACCAGCCTGTTGCTTAATCAATATTCTACCAACATCCCATATTTTACTTGGAATGTTGAAGACAAAAAAGTCTATCTTGACAAAGGCGATGACAATGATGATATTGACTTCTTTTTCGTATCAACAAACCCAACCTTTGATTCATTAACCTTTGCTCCAAAGTCTGCTGAATTAGACCTCTCAGACTACTCTTTAGAAGCGCATGACATTGCCTATTTTGAAGTGGGCGATGCTAAAGTAAAACCTTCGGAGTCTGTTGCAATTGGCGAAAACGGTACCATACCAGCCCTTGAAAATGCCGAAATATTAGCAAGCATTGAGAATGAATACCACATTGTAACTAATGCTTCGGTAAACATTTTTAGTAGTAGAAGATTAACAGCTTCAGGCACCTATCAATACACCGACCCTAATGATAAAAAATGGGAAATCCCAATGCCAGATATTCGTTCTACAGAAGACGGTATTACCCGGGGAGTAGGAAATATTCCAGATTCAATGAATTTTCATTTTGGGCCTAACATTGGCTATAATGGTAATTTAATTTTTGAAAGTAATCGTAAGGAAATCGAGTTTAGCGGAGAAATAAATATTGAACATCCTAAAATTGAATATTTAACTACCGAAAAATTCAGGTTTGATGGTTTGGTTTCTTTTGACTCGCTATTTTTTAATGTTTCAAATGCCAAAAACATTTTGGGTCAAGAGCTGCACACTGGAATATTCTTAAACACAAAAACTCGCATGCTTTACCCAGTATTCTTGGGCGTAAAACAAACGCCTGATGATATACCTGTTTATAGAGCTGAAGGTGATTTATATTGGGATATTGATTCGAGCATGTTTGTAATCACAGACTTTGAACGCTATTATAACGACGATATTAGACCCTGCCGCTGGATTTATGATGTAGATACCAATCTACTTACCATGGACGGACCGCTTAATTTAGAGTATGATATAGATAACTTTGATTTTACACTTTCGGGTAATTTAAGCCACTCTCTTACCACTAAAGAAACCAAAATGTATATGGCAGGTGGTTTAGATTTTCCGCTAGAACCAACTTCTATTAAAGTGATGAGTGATTCAATTATAAATTTCGGATTTTTCAACACAGATCTTAACAACTATATTGAGTATATAGCAGCGGCGGTAATGCGGCCCCAACCTGATGACAAAGCATCTGAAAAAGCATATGATAACCTTTATAAAACAGGTTTTATACCTACCAATAAAGAATATGAACCCTTCATTTTTTTCGGCGAAACTGAATTAATATGGGA
>JBMYOR010000617.1:0-2387 GCA_049599535.1 Bacteroidia bacterium
TTTTGCAGGTAAAGTTGACCCAAAGCATCAGGTTTACTAACGCAAAGGGTCAATGCAATCAATAGAAATGTTTGTAGCTTTTTCATTTTCCTATTTTTTTGCTAAGTCACCTACCAACAAGTTGAGTTTTTGCTCAAGTGCACCAAGTCTATGGTTCACTGCATCAAGTTCAGCAGTTTTTGAGTTATTCTCTTCTTCAAGATTTGTGATTATCTGTTGCTGCTCTTGTATGGCATTTACCAATACCGGAATGAGCTCTGCATAGTTTACGCCGCGAGTCTGCAGGCTATCATCGCCAATAACCACTACTTCAGGTACTATTTGCTCAAGCTCTTGGGCTATAAACCCAACTTTAGTTTCGCCAATGGTATCGTGTTTCCACTCATAGCTTACTGAGCGCATGGACATTACTTCGTTAAGACCATAATTCAAGTTTTCAATGTTTTTCTTTTGACGGATATCGGAGGTTTGAATGGTACCGTTTAGGGCGTAAATAGCACGCCACTTATATACAGCATTTCCCAAATTATATTGATTGTTTATGATAGGAGCTAAATCCTTGGTATTTACATCAGCGCTTAGGGTTAAAAAATCGTTCTTAAAATCCCCAAAAATCAATGGGTTACGCGAATCACTGTTTTCAATAATGAGTTTATTCTTACCAAGTTCATTCATGCCAGCGCCATGACCAATAAATATGTTTTTACCTACAGCTGATCTATTGTTAAAACCAGCGCTATCACCAATTGCTATATTTCGGCTTCCAGAAAGATTTCTAAACATAGCATCAGTTCCCAAAGTGATGTTTGAACCGCCTGTTTCATTAGTGTAAGCTGACCTGTAGCCCAAGGCAATGTTGTAAGAGGCAGTAGTATTGTTTTCTCCAGACTGGGTACCTATAAATAGGTTTTGTGAACCCGTGGTGTTTTGGTAGCCTGATTTATAGCCGATAAAATTATTACCATACCCAGAGCAATTATAGCCCGATTGAAAACCGATATAAATGCCATTCTCAGAAGATGCATTGAAACCTGACTCATTGCCAAGAAATACCGATTGAAGTGTACCTTCAGCTTCATATCCTGATTTATGACCAATAAATAAGGTTGAGTTAGCATTTGAAGAAGAGTAAGCAGCTTTGTTTCCGAAAATGATGTTTTTATCACCTAAAACGGCTTGACTGCTCCCCGAAGCTCTATTTCCAATAACTATATTTCTACTACTACTAGAGCCGTATTGTGCCGCTTCATTTCCAATAAAAACATTGTTAGAGCCATCATATGTGTTATTAACAATATATCGTCCGGCTTTTGCGCCAATCATTACGTTCTCTTTTCCTGATGATAAATGGCCCGCATTGGTCCCAATTAGAACATTCTGTTTCATTGAAACCGAACGTCCAGCTGCATCATTACCAATAACAATTGAACTAATAAAGGTGTCCACGCTAAATCCAGACCCTGCACCTAGAATTATGGATGAACGTGAAAATTTCACATGTTCTCCTGCACTAGCTCCTGCAAAAAGGTTGCTGCTTCCATCAACGTTGACTCCAGAAAAGGAACCCAAAAATGTATTTCCATTACCCTTCATATTTGCCCCAGCCGTATATCCAAATAATGAATTCTCATCACCATAATTCATATTGGGCTTCAGAGTGTTTGAACCAGCTAAATTTCCTACATAGGTATTAAATCCACCGCGATCATTTCTTGCTCCACTTTTTCTACCTATAAAAACGTTACCATCTTTGTGCCAGTTGTTATTTAATCCCGCGCTATCACCAATAAAAATGTGATAGTTTCCATTGGCTGATTTTCCTGCAGCAGAACCAATAAGTATTGATGAATTTAACGAGTCAGATGAAATTGCTGCATCATCTCCAATTATATTATTCTTGTGTCCTTTTTCAAGAAACCTTGCCGCTTCATATCCAATTATATTGTTATACTCTCCAGAATTTAAGTTCTCAAGTGCCCCAACACCCAAAGCCGTATTTCTATTACCACTAGCTAAAGATCCCGCTCCCCAACCTATAAAAGTGCTCTCTTGGCCTTGAAACTCGTAGCCTGCTCCATGCCCTAGGGCAGTATTACCAATGCCGAGCGTGTCTTTTCTTAGGGTTAAATTACCCAAAGCTACATTTGAGTAGCCTTCAGTGTTTTTTGAAAATGCATCATTGCCAACAACTACATTTCCATTGTTTCTCCTACTCATTTCAAGGCTATCTCCTGTATTTTTACCAAGAAAAATGTTTCTGTCATTTTCTATAAATGTCATTCGTTTATAACCATGTTTGGTTTTATCGAAAATGAATGCACTATCCCCTCCAATCTCAAATCTAATTTTGTCTTCATCAGGGTATTTTTCTACCAATACCCGCGTAT
>JBMYOR010000618.1:0-2376 GCA_049599535.1 Bacteroidia bacterium
GACGTGGTGGTCTATAAAGACACATTAGATTCAATAACATTCGATATTAATCCGGCCAGCATGTTTTTTGATGCATCTTTCGGGGTGTATCACACACCCGTTTCGGCAAACGACATTAGTTGGGATTTTGACGATGGAACAGGGAGTTATACTTCTATGGGCACAAATTTTACATACAGTTTTCCGAATACACCAAGTACAATTTATGATGTATGTGCATCATTTACAAATGCTTGTGGTACTCAAGCAAGCTGTAAAGATTGTGAGTTTGATATGATGGGCAATGTAATTCCAAAGCCACCAACACCAATTTCAGTTGCAGAGCCAAAAGCTAGTAATCAAGTATCGGTTTGGCCTAATCCATTTACTGACATTACCGTCTTAGAATACAGCTTGATAGAAAATAATAATGCATTTATTGAGATTATTGATCTAAAGGGAAAAGTGATTAAAACCATTAGAATCAACGACCATTCCGGTAAAGTTGAACTCAATTTGAGTCAACAAGCTGAAGGCGTTTATCAATATCGATTCATTAACGGAAACGTAGAAATTGAAAACGGAAAATTGGTTTTAGTAAGGTAAGGTTTTATACCATATTTCGAAAATTACATGTCACTCAATATGAGCAATATTGAGTGACTTTATCTGCATTTTTATAAACTTAAATTAATAACAAAAATGAAAAACAGCTTAATTTATTTCGCATTGCTGGGCTTTCTACTTTGCTCTTGCATTGATGAAGGTTTTGACCCAGTTAATGGTGAAAATCCCTTGAATCCTCCATCAACCGATACAATTCCACCCGACGACCCTATTTATCAGTCAAGTGTACCACTATTTTCAATATTAACTTATCATTTGATTTGGAGAGAATATGATTTATTAAGCATAAATGGTTCACCTACTTGGCATGATTATTTGGAAGCTCGTTTAATTGAACTTTATCCTGAAAATGCTTATGTTGGCATGGTGCAAGAAGACTTAAACAATTTTTCCATTTTTTTAGCCGATTTCGAACTATACACGCAAGATTGGATTGATTATGAACTGGCGATAGGAACTCCTTTAGACTCTATTAGTGATACAACAGATAATTTACATTCTTTTGTCAGTTTAGCTGATGAAATAAGCTATTTGGATATGAGTGGTCAAGAAGTTTTAAAAAGGAATTACTACGACAGTTTAGTTCTGAATGATACAATAACTAGATCAAGGTTAGATTCACTTGTTGATGATTTGGATTCAGCGGTTTGGAAAAAGAAGGCATCGAAAGGAAAAATCGCTGCATATGTGGCTCTTGGTGCAGTAAGTCCTAAAACATTGTTCCGTGTAATAGTAGCAGAACAGAGAACTTATCAGAAAACTGATTATTATTATAATCAAGGTAAAAATGGAGCAGTAGGTGAAAAAAGCGATGCGTTTAAACATATCTTCGTTAGCATGCAATTAAGAAATTACTGTGGTAGGGTTTGGGCCACAATTATTATGTCTGGGTACGAAAAAATAGAAAAAAACGGAACCGCACATGAGCGACAAATGGACTTGCACAACAACAAGATCGGTCGTCATACAAAGTATTCGCATTTTAACCTTGGTACAAGTTGGAACACTTGGGCAAATAGGACGAGAACATGGATAAATGCAACTCATTCATCAGGAACAAGCAAAAATGGGATAGATGTTGATTGGGAAAATAGTACGCCAAATAAATCGACATGTAAGGATGAAAGAGCATCTATAGGTAGCAAAACGTATATATATTACTATTAATTAAAAACTAAGAAAATGAAAAGATTAATAACTGTTCTTTTAGTAGTCGTGAGTTTGTCATCATGTGAATACAGAGTTTCAACTTGGCATAGACTTCATATAAAAAATGATTCAGATTATAAGTTAAAAATTGTATTTGTCACCAAAAATGATACGGGAGAATTTGAATTGCCGATTTTTGAAGAGGGCAAGCAAACATCTTGGATTACGGACTTTTATATTGAACGAATTGATTCAGAAAAAAAGCTTGATGCTTATTCACAAGAAGAGTTTGATGAAAGAATAAAATCTTTAAGAGTGTATAGATATGAAAATGACACAACAGCAATTGAAGTTTTCAATGATATACCATTTACTGATATAAATATTTGGAAAGTTAGATTTAGTCACGACGACGAAATGGACAATTACTACTATTGGTTACACATTGATAATGATAAAATTAATAACTTATAAAACAATTTATTAAATTTTTCGTGTCAATCTTTGGAGTCTACAAGTAGATTTTAAGAAAATAAACTTGTGCTATCCAAAAAAGCCCTGATGGTAACATTGGGGCTTTTATCTTTCAATTCAACATGAAGAAAGTGGGAAATTTGGGAA
>JBMYOR010000619.1:0-2371 GCA_049599535.1 Bacteroidia bacterium
CCGTTTTCTGTAGTGTAATTGCTTATATTTTGGCCATTCGAAGTAGAATAGGCTAATACTAATAAAATTGAAATTATAATTTTCGACATTTCTGTTCCTTTATTGAATTAATAATTTGTGGCTCTCGGTAATGGTGGAGCCAATCGCTCTAATGAGATAAAATCCGGGTTTGTGATTACTTGTGTTAAATAAATATTTAGTGTCTCCGCTTGATACGAATTCTTCTAATACGCATCCTTTTTGATCTAACAATTGAATTGTAAAGGTGGTATCTGATAAAAACTCTATTTGAGCATATTCATCGCAAGGGTTTGGATAAATAAAAAGACTTTGTTTTTTGAGTCTATTGTCATGTCCTTGGTTTTCGGCCAGTGGCGTGGGCCACATAATGCCCTTGTTGTAAGTGTTAGGATAAACCCCATAGCTACTAGTATTTGATTGTTGATCAAATACCATAGAATCAGCAATTGTAGCATCGCTGTTGAATAAAATGAGTTGATCCCCTGCGCCGTTAAGTTTAAAATTGGCATGCATGGCACCTTGGTTCACATCATCATCAGCCCACACTATTGCAAATCCATTGGCTGGGATGGTATGGTTAGGTAAGGCCCATTTTTTTGGGTAATTTTCGTCATTAGTAAGGTAGAGCCCTTCTAAAGAGATAGGATAATCTTGAGTATTTTTTAGTTCAATCCAATCGTCATAATCATTTGACTCATCAGTAAGTGTGAAGTCATTTTTTGCCATTATCTCATTTAGAATAATATCACCGCTTTTTGAAGCCGTGGTGTAGGTGTAGTACTCATGCGCGGCTCTTTTTGGAGAAAACTGACCAGCTGAATCATTTTGAGCAAAAACATAATAATTCAAAACATTGCCTACATTTTTTATCTCTACACCATAAATACCGTCGTTTTCATTGCCATCGTTATGTTGGCCGTCATCATACATTTTGGCAGAGCCAAATGCTCCGCTATTTGCATATCTAAAACCAACATCAACTTGCTTGGCATCAGTTACATTGGCTACAATCCAAAGGCTTTCTCCATAAGTAATATCGTCGTTTAGCAATTCTACTGATTCAATACTTGGTTCGCCGCTTACCCCATAATAATTTAATAAGTAATCTACTCTTTTATCTAGTAAAGAAAAAATACCAGGATAGTCAATTAAGTCGGAAACGGTGGTGTCAATGTTTTCTTCAAAGGCTTGGTAGCTGTAAAACTTATTAGGATCTTTTGCCACATCATTTGCAATAATTCTGTGTAAATAATTGGCCCTTTGCTTATAAAGATCATTGGCCAGGTTTTCTTCTACAATAGTTCTTATATGGGCCAGAAACATTTTTCTATAGGTATCATTTTCAAAAATGTTGCGTAAAAACGGACGCGGATACACCGAAAAATTATTGTAGTGAGATAAAGGATCTAAAACGGCAGCTTCGTTCACCGAGAATCCCTGCCAATACTCGGATGCATCAGTAAACCTAAAACTGCCTATAGATTGGTTTAAATCCCATAGTATGGACTGAAAACGACCATCATCTTTTTGGTATAAATAATAGTTTTGAGCATAACCAATGTAGCTGTCAAAATTTAAAAGGGTATAGTTTATGGCATGCATCCAAAGGGCTTGGTCTACATCTAATACTTCTTCAATAAACTCAGGGTATTCATTCAAGGTATCAATAAAATGATACAGGTTTTCGAAATGAGCCGAATCTTCTGATTTTAAAGTATATAAATCCTTGTAAGCGTACGGATCGGCACCTAATGTGTTCGAAAGGTTTGAGTTTTCGCCGTTTAGGTCTACTTTTTTTGGGTTGCACTTTATAAAAGCATTGTATTTAGATCCAAAACGACTGATTAAAAAGTCTTTATTAACCGATTCAACATTGGTATAAAGTCCAATTAATTCATCGTTTACATAAACATTAGCAAAGTTGGCTTTTGAAGCGGGCATATATTTCTGCGCTATTTCATAAGTAAGCGCTTCTCTAATAAAAGAAGGGTCATGAATTACATTGCTAAGTTTTATTTTATCGTAGCCTTGGTAATTCTGATCGGCATGTACATAGTCAACATCAATGTTAAACGGGTTTTTAGCTCGGCCCGGCGAAGCCGAACTATAACCCTTATATCTTATGCCTACATCATTGAGAGTTACACCGTTAATAATGACATCACCCTGTAGGCGCTCTCCTAATTCATTAGAATAGTATTCGTCAAGTATGTTACTCCAGTTTTCTTCTTCAAAATAGATTCTGATTTCTTGAACCAGACTCTGACTGTAAAAAGTATTTTGGGCATGAGCACGTTGCCATAATCCACAAAGCATTATGAATAGAAAAAATGGTTTCACCTTGGTCATT
>JBMYOR010000620.1:0-2367 GCA_049599535.1 Bacteroidia bacterium
TTAAAAGTGAAATTCCTTTTTGGGCAGTGTTAGTGTTCTGAAGCTTGGAGTTGCGGTCTCGGAGAGACCATAGCATGAAAAGCGAAAAGAATCACGGTCGCTTGCGAAATACCTTACAAAAAGTCCCATTTTTTGTTTCGTTTTTTTGGGAAGCAAAAAATGAAAAAGAAGAAATATTAAAAAATAATCTAACCTCAAATACATTACGGTCTGCAGCAATACGTTTGCAGAGTAATTAGTTAAAACATAGAAATTATGGCAAAAGACGCAGGAGCAGAAAAGTTGAAAGCACTTCAACTAACAATGGATAAGTTAGAGAAGAACTACGGTAAAGGTTCTATTATGAAACTAGGAGATTCTGCTATTGAAAAAGTAGAAGTAATACCTACTGGTTCAATTACCTTAGATATGGCTTTGGGTGTAAATGGAATTCCGAAAGGAAGAATCATTGAAATTTATGGCCCAGAATCTTCGGGTAAAACTACCATGGCAATTCATATGATGGCTCAGGCTCAAAAGCAAGGGGGTACCGCAGTAATGATCGATGCTGAGCATGCTTTTGATCGTTTTTATGCCGAGTCTTTAGGTGTTGATGTAGAGAACTTATTAATAGCTCAACCTGATAACGGAGAGCAAGCTTTAGAAATTGCAGATAACTTGATTCGTTCAGGAGCAGTGGATATTGTGGTAGTGGATTCTGTGGCAGCTTTAACTCCAAGAGCGGAGATCGAAGGTGAAATGGGAGATAGCAAAATGGGATTACATGCCCGTTTAATGTCGCAAGCTCTTAGAAAGCTTACTGGAACGATTAGTAAAACGAATTGTACCGTGATTTTCATTAACCAATTGCGTGAAAAAATTGGAGTAATGTTTGGAAACCCAGAAACAACTACCGGTGGTAATGCCTTGAAATTTTACGCTTCTGTACGTTTAGATATCCGTAGAATTGGTCAAATCAAATCTGGTGATCAAGTTATTGGCAACCATACCCGTGTAAAAGTGGTGAAGAATAAAGTGGCTCCACCTTTTACTAAAGCGGAGTTTGACATTATGTACGGCAAGGGAGTGTCTAGATCAGGTGAGTTACTCGACTTGGGTGTAGATATGGAAGTGGTTAAAAAGAGTGGTTCTTGGTTTAGCTATGGCGACACTAAATTGGGTCAAGGTAGAGATGCAGTGAAACAATTACTAGAAGATAACCCAGAATTATCAGAAGAAATTGAAGGAAAAGTAAGAGCTGCTATTTCTGGAGAGAAAAAATAATAAGCCTGAAAATGGCTAATATGTAGCATAACTTTTGAAGAAAGTTATTTTACACCTAATTTCGAGCCCCGTTTGTACGTATGTATAAACGGGGCTTAATTTTTATAAGAGTATGAAGAATTTAATATTAGTTTTTTTCGTTTCAATGTTATTGGTTTCCTGTGGTGAGCCTGAAGTTCAATCCGTGCAGAAACCTAATACATTAGAAGCGGAAACGGTGAAGGAAGACTCCTTGGCATGGATAAACGCACAGATTCTAAAAAATCCTAATGATGCGAATATGTATTTGGTAAAAGCTAAATACTTCCTTAGCCATAGGGATTTGGTTCACTCTATAGAGGAGGTTGATCGGGCAATAGGAATTGATTCTACCAATGTGAATTACTTTATTTTTAAAGGGGATGCTTTATATGATGCCAATAATTTGGTTGACGCTAAAACAGTTTATTTACAAGCCTTAGCACTCAACGAAAAAAATATTCATGCTAACCTAAAGATGGGTTGGATAAGCTTAATTGCTGGCTTACATGAAGATTGCTTTGTGTATTGCAATAATGTGCTTAAAGTAGATCAATATTTGGCGGAGCCTTATTATTTAAAAGGATTGGCTTATAAGGAACTAGGTAATTTTAAGTTGGCGGTCTCCAATTTTAGAACTTCCACCGAACAGGATAACGATTACCTAGAGTCTTGGTTGCAATTAGGGTATATGTATGATGCTGCCGAAGACACTTTGGCAGGGGCTTTTTATGAAAATGCAATGCGAATTGACTCCAACAACACAGATGCCATTTATGCTATGGCCATGCACCTGCAAAGCTGGGGTTTAACCGATGAGGCAATTGCCGAGTACCACCATTTAATAAGAGTGAATAGTGGTTACCATGACGCATACTTTAATTTGGGGTATGTCTATCTTGAAATGCTGCAGGAATTTGATAGTGCGGTTAAGTACTACGACAAAGTGATTCAGTTAAACAAATTCAATTTTAAGGGATATTATAATCGCGGATTGGCATACGAAAAAATGGACTTAATTCCACAAGCAAGAAATGATTTTGAAGAAACCTTAAAGCTTAAACCTGATTATACTCCTGCTGCGGA
>JBMYOR010000621.1:0-2356 GCA_049599535.1 Bacteroidia bacterium
AGCATTTGTCTTGCATCCCTTGCAACATTAAGCGCCATCTCAACATTGTTCCTTTTACACATTGAAATTTGGGCTGGCGTAACCTTCCCTTCATCTTTTAGCACTCCTAATCTCCAGGTTAATAATTGAGCCTTTGTGATTTCAGTAATCATTTCAGCCAACTTCTTTTGTTGCAGCTGAAAACCAGCAATTGGTTTATTAAACTGTTTACGCTCTTTTGCGTATCTAAGCGCTGTATCGTAGCAGTCTAGTGCCACGCCTATCGCACCCCAAGCTATTCCGTAGCGAGCAGAGTTTAGACAACTCAAAGGTCCTTTTAAGCCTTTTACGCCGGGCATTATGTTTTCTTTGGGCACTTTAACATTATCAAAAACCAACTCTCCGGTTATTGATGCCCTTAATGACCATTTATTATGAATTTCAGGTGCACTAAAGCCTTCCATTCCTTTTTCTAGAATTAATCCATGCACTACACCTTCTTCGTCTTTTGCCCAAACCACAGCCACATCGCTCAATGGTGAATTGCTGATCCACATTTTTGAACCATTCAAAACCACATGATCGCCTTTGTCAACAAAATGACTTTTCATACCGCCTGGATCAGAACCATGGTCAGGTTCTGTTAACCCAAAACAACCGAGCCACTCACCTGAACCTAGTTTTGGGATGTATTTGCGTTTTTGCTCTTCGCTGCCAAACCTATAAATAGGATACATTACCAAGCTACCTTGCACCGATGCAGTTGAACGAATGCCCGAGTCACATCGCTCAATTTCTTGCATTATAATTCCGTATGCAATGTTATCTAAACCACCACCGCCATACTCAGCAGGTATATGCGGACCAAAAGCACCAATCTCACCCAGCTCCTTTACCAAATGAGCCGGAAACTTGGCATTTTGAGCATAATCTTCAATAATTGGAGAAACAGACTTTTTAATCCAAGAGCGCACGGAATCTCTAATCATTTTGTGCTCATCGGTCAATAAATCATCTAATTGAAAATAATCGTGGTGCTGATAGTGGTCCGTAGCCATGTAGTGTTTTGTTTATTTGCACGCAAATGTAAACTAGCCACAAACTAAAAATCAAAATGAATATCAATAAAGGAAAAGGCCATATTGAAATGCACAACATGGAGTTTTATGCTTTTCATGGAGTTGATGCGGTGGAGCAGAAAATAGGAAGAACTTTTAAAGTCTCAGTTGGCTTTGATTATGACTTTGAAACTGCCGCTATTGAAGATAAGCTTGAAGAAACTGCAGATTATGGAAAAATATATGAATTGACTAAAATTGAAATGGCAGAAACCGAAAGGTTACTTGAAACCGTATGCCGTCGTTTGGCTTATAGAATAAAAAATACATACCCAAAAGCCACAAACATTGTGGTTACTATAAAAAAAATGGCCCCAATTATTGGCGGAAAAGCCGAATTTGCTAAAGTAGGGTATGAATTAAGATAAAATTAGAAATTGACAAACAACACTTTGCCTAATATTGTCGCAAGTCAACAATCGAAATTAAATATGAAGAAATACGCAATTTTTGCATTATGCAGTTTTTTCTTTTTTGCATGCACTTACAATAATGAAGACGATTTTTTTGGAGAAACCAATTGCGAAACCGAAAACTTAACATACGCTAAAGATATTAGAACAATAATTGAAGGCAACGGCTGTGTAGGCTGCCACAATTCTGGCTCTGAATCAGGTGGCGTTAATCTTGATGGGTACGAAAATGTAAAAAACTTTGTCGATAGAGTATCAGGGGCGATTAATCACGAGAGCGGATTTGTAAAAATGCCACCCAGTGGCATAAAAACCGATTCGTGCCAAATTGCTAAAATCAAAGCATGGATAGATCAGGGAATGATTAAAGAATAAACAACCTAAACCAAAAATATGAGATTAATTACAATTACCGCATTAAGCGCTATTGCGCTTATAACAATGGCTTTTATGCCAACCAGCAGTGTTTATTTGCAAAAACAAGCTGGTGAAATCAAGTTTTTTTCAACCGCTCCGCTTGAAGATATTACCGCACTTAATCACAAGAGTTCGGCATTGCTAAAAACTGCCGATGGTAGCCTAAAAGTTATTGTACCAATTAGGGCATTTGAGTTTGAAAAAGACCTTATGTATCAGCATTTTTTAGAAAAAAAATACATGTGGGCCGAAAAACACCCCGAAGCAATATTGCAAGCCAAAATCACCAATATTGATGAAATTGACTTTAATAAAAACGGCGTATACAATGCCAAAGTAAATGGCAGCCTAAATATTAGAGGCGTTGAAAAAGAATATGCCGTAGATGGAAAAATCACTATAAACGACGATAATGTTAAATGTAGTGCT
>JBMYOR010000622.1:0-2355 GCA_049599535.1 Bacteroidia bacterium
TGTATTTTATGCCATCAATAATTGATGCAGATGACCATAAGGTGCTCACCGCAATTATTTCTGCTTTGGGTGCCATACCATTTAAGCCGGCACAGATTCCTGATACGTGAGTTCCATGGCCCAATGCACCACGGTTTGTGGGATCGTGATCGGTATTCGGAATATCACCTTGAGTTACACCATTAATTTCATCGTTTAACTGATTTTTAGTATAAATACTGCCGTAACTAAAGCTATCTGGCTTAGTTCCTGTGCTGTCCCATTGGCACCATACGCTGCGTATTCTGGTTTTTGAATCATCTTCACCATCTCTAAATTCAAGGTGGTCAAAATCAATTCCTGAATCTACGATACCTACAATTATGCCTTCACCTTGATAAGCTCTATCAATTCCACCCCAGCCTTTGTGAACACCGTATGTGAACGTATGGTACTTCGCTGAATCCATAGTCGGAGTTTCTAGCCCGCAATATTCAATGCTTTCTATTGCAAAGTTTTGCATGAGCTGAGGTAAAGCTACTAGGCTAATTTCAGCCGTTACTACCGAACCCAATCTCGAATTGATTTTCACATTTTCTTTTTCAAAAAGCGTTTGCCCCTTTTGTAGGGAAATGAGCACATTTACTTTTTGTGGTTTTTCTTTCTGATTCAATAAGCTTTGAAGCGGAAAATCAATTTCAGGTTTAGAAACTGGAAATTGTGCAAGCAAAGAGTTCCATAAAAACGGAAGGATTAAAATGAGTAGTAGGTATTTTCTCATAGGGTAAAAATAAGAATGACTTTTTTGGTTCTTACGATCTAAATTATTTTGTTTGACATAAAAAAATCAAATGCGCCATTTAATTGTCGGGTTATTGGTCATGAGTTTTTCGGCATTATTATCATGCAACTCAGATGAAAACGTAACTACTGATGAAGGAAATGCCAACGGGGAAGCTGGTTTAAGTTTTGAAAAAAAGCGGCTTTTGGCCTATGAAGTTGGTGTTTTTAAAGGCACTGATATTTTCTCATCTGCTGAAACATACTACGGCTTTTTAGATACCAATCAAATGCAGCTAGCCTTTGTAAATGATAGTATGCTTTCATTTATAACGCCAAACATGGCATCAGGAAAATATGAATTGAGGATAGAAGGTTATGATGAGCGCTTTAATGTTGAAATCCAAAAAGCTCCTGAAATAAATGAGCCCGAAGATGTTATAAATGACTTTGTAGGAAATTATGAAAGCTCAATACATGAGTTGTTGCTTCATGCCAAACGACTAGATTCTTTAGGTTTTATTAATGATTACGATGAGCAGATTCTGGAAATTCAAGGTGTTAGGGATACTATAGAAATGGGCTTGCAAGAGTTTCAAAAATTATCAGATGAGGACAAATTAATTGCTGCTCAATTTATTGAGGCTAATAGAGAACCCATAGATGAATTCAATAGAATTATGGATCAAGTTTTCTTAGATGGCGGTTTTAAAAAAGGAAATTGTGCTAAAACTGAAGACTTTGATAAAGCCGCCTGTTTAATCAAAGAAATGACATTGGGTTTAGCAAAAATGACCGCACCTGCTATTTTAGGAGCGTTAGCAGGTGGGAGTTTAACCGCTGGAATTGGAGCCCCAGCGGGCGCCATAATTGGCACCTTGTTACTGGATTGGAAAGTTATTGAAGGAAGAAACCGTTTCAGAGCTGCTTTTGCAGAAATGGTAAATTGGGCTATGATCCCCATCAAGAATGTAATTGCCGAGGTTGATGCTTTAAAAAAGGAGTTCGACTTTGAAAATGGAGTACCTAAACCAGTTCGCTTTGAATTTGAAACAAGAACATTAAACTCATCAAAAGATGCTAATAGCGAGGAGTTTAGTGGATTCTTCACTATGATTAATACGTTTAACCTTTTTAGTACAAAAGTATTGAGGCGTCCAGGGTTTAATCTTCCTTCAGAAAAGCGAGGACTTTACACCCCTAAGAATTTGGAATCGATTGAGATTATAAAATCGAATTCTAATGTTCAAGTCAAAAAAGAAATTATTGATGGAGTCATATACTTAACATTTAGTACGAATGAAACTGTTGACCAGGATTTTGATTTCGTTCTTACAGTTGATTACGGAAATCAAGAAATAAGAAGCCATCAAGTAACAGGTTCCGTTGTTAAACCCAGGAATTTTACCCTTAACAGAGTATCAAGATACAGTACTCAAGAGCCTGTTATACAAGAAACATTTAAATCTGGCGAACCGTTTAAGGCAATGAACGGTTTAGTTCATTCATTTTTAGTAAGTGAAGATGGTAAAGACCTAGGGCTTTTTACATATCATCATCCTGGTGACGACCTTAATAATGGTGCACCAGTATATG
>JBMYOR010000623.1:0-2353 GCA_049599535.1 Bacteroidia bacterium
TATTGCCAACGATGAACTTTGGTTTTCGATTTTAAAAGGTATTCAAACTAAGTACGCTTATCAAACCATTAACTCAACTGATATTATTCAGTATATAAACCAGCGCACAGGAAGCAATTTTACAGGATACTTTAATTTATATATCAATAACAAAGATGTGCCTAAGCTTGAGTTTATTTACGATAAAAAATCGTACAAAAAACGAGTACTTGTATACTATAAATTTTCTGAAAAAATTACAGAGTTTAAACTGCCTGTACGATGCCGTTACAACGGAAATGAAAAATGGTTGTACCCTAGTGATCAATGGAAAAAGCTGACGCTAACACGCGATGAGTTTGAAAGTTTTGAATTTGATGAGTTAAACTTTATGATTGATTTCAACGAAAATTCGCCACCAAACAATTAAAAGTAATCTAGAAAAAAATTACATTGCCAAAACATTTATGGTTTTAGTTTATTTCTTAAGTTATATAAAGGTTTCATGCGTAGTATTTCAGCAGCTAAAAAAGAGCTTCGTTTAATTAAAAAAATTCTTGATGAATTTGTAATTGATTATGAGCAGGCACAGAGCGAAGAAGATTTGTCAACCAAGGCTCATCAAGATTTTTCGAGAAAAATAAGTGAAGTTTATTGGAAGAAAAAAGAATTAGAAACAAGGTTAGCAGGGTTTTAATTTAACCTTAGTGTTAGTAACTCCTTTTTCTAAAAACTATTTTTCAATAGTTTAACGGCCTTAATACAGCCATTAAACTATGTCAATATCAAGCCTTGATTGGGGAATAATAATCTTTTTTATTTCTCTAACCCTTTTTATTGGATTCTATTTTTCAAAGCGGGCATCAAAAAGCATTACCGATTTTTTTTTAGGGGGACGAAAACTACCTTGGTATGTAGCCGGGGTAAGTATGGTAGCTACAACCTTTGCTGCCGATACACCACTTGCCGTAACCGAAATTGTTGCAAAAAATGGTATTGCCGGCAATTGGGTGTGGTGGAACATGATGATAGGTGGCATGCTAACCACTTTTTTATTTGCACGCTTGTGGCGTAGAGCAAATATTTTAACCGAAGTTGAATTTATTAATATTAGGTATTCAGGCAAAGCCGCTAAGTTTTTAAGGCTATTTAAATCAGTTTACCTAGGCCTTATAATGAACGTAGCCATTATTGCTTGGGTCAATTTGGCTTTTGTTTCAATTCTCGAAGTGTTTTTTGGGTTAAATCATCAAGAAGCCATCATTTACACCTTTGGAATATGCATAATAATTGGGTTTTATACCACTTTATCAGGTTTATGGGGAGTTGCGGTAAACGATATGTTTCAGTTTGTATTGGCCATGACCGGATCGATTGCTCTTGCCTTTTTTGTACTCGAAAATCCCGAAATTGGTGGTATTGAAGGGCTTAAAGCAAAATTACCTGCCGAAACATTTTCATTTTTACCAAGTATTGCCGATCAAAATGCTACGAGCTTTAGTGTTGGCATTGCATCTTTTTTAGCATTTATTGGTTTTCAGTGGTGGGCAAGTTGGTACCCTGGCAATGAGCCCGGTGGCGGCGGATACATTGCCCAACGTATGATGAGTACCAAAACTGAAAAAGACTCATTATTGGCTACTTTGTTTTTTCAAATTGGCCATTACTGTTTAAGGCCATGGCCTTGGATTATTGTGGCACTTGCTGCTTTGGTGCTGTATCCCGATTTGACCGATAGTGATAAAAAACTTGGCTATGTAATGGCCATGAAAGATCATTTACCAAACGGATGGCGTGGTTTAATGCTTGCTGCATTTGGAGCGGCCTATATGAGTACCATTTCAACTCAATTAAATTGGGGTGCCGGCTATTTAACCAACGATTTGATTTTGCCATTAAAAAAGAATACATCAAATAGTAGTGATCAAAAAAGCTTGGTAAAAATATCAAGGCTTATGACAGTTTTACTGGTTTTTGCTGGCATTGGTACTACCTTTTTTATTGAAACCATAAGTGGTGTTTGGGCCTTTATAATAGAGTGTGGTGCTGGCTTAGGTTTAGTTTTAATACTAAGGTGGTATTGGTGGCGTATTAATGCATGGAGTGAAATTACCGCCACTATTGCTCCTTTTGTAGCTTACACTATTTGTAAGTATGTATTAGTAAATTATAATGAAGCTTGGGGATATGATTTATTTACCGATCCACGCACCTTTTTTGTAGTGGTAACATTTACAACCGTATCATGGTTGGTAGTTACTTTTATAACCCAACCTGAACCAAAGGCTCATTTGCAAAATTTTTACGACAGAGTAAAACCTGCGGGAAATTGGAAAATAATTGAAAACAGAATTTATCAAAGCATAAGTGTAGA
>JBMYOR010000624.1:0-2348 GCA_049599535.1 Bacteroidia bacterium
TAATTATAATAGGTATTTGAAGGTGGCTACTCCTGATAAAAAACTGCACAACATTTATAATCTAGATAGCCGAGAGTTTTTATTCGATGCTTTTGCCGACTCTTTTAACACAGTGGGAGCGGGATTAAATGCTTATTTTTTTAAAAATAAACATGGAAAGTACAGCCAACTGATTTTGGCTAAGATTAACGAAGGGCTCACACTTTCTAAGAGTTTTTCACCTGAAACAAGCATAAGGCTTGAACGCGAAGTTTTAGTGCTTGTAGATAAAAAGAAAACTACATGTTACGATCTCAATTTAAAAATGCTTTTTGAGATTAAGAAAGATCGATTTTTAGGAATAGAGCAGTTGGATGACTTTTACCTAGTTGAAACTTCAGCATCGTGGCTTTTGTACCATAAAAAATTGGGAGAACTGCTAAGCAACTGGCCTTCAAAGCCCAAAATTCATCACGAACTTGATGATACGCTTGATGGGCCATTATTTATATATTCAAAAAACGGCAGGGTTGGAATGAGTAATATGCATGGCAAACCAATTTTGAAAGCCGAATTTGATTCTATTATTTTTGGCAGGCAATTGGTGGCTAAAGAAACGGATGATTTTCAGTATAAGTGGTCATACGGATGGACCTATTTTGCTCCCTATGAAACTTTGAGAAGATCATATAAATACTATCCACTTTTGGTTAAAGATGACCGTGTCTATAATTTATTTGAATATTTAGAAGGCAATAAAGATCCAATTAAGGTTAGTAATCTAGTTGCAAATGCGCAAGTATTTTATCAAAGCTCTAAGGGGCCTTGGATTATTTTTAATAATAAGGGTGAGATTATAGCCAATACACCACCACCTGCCACAATTGATTATTACAATCAGAAAACAGAGTTTATTGGTGCTGACAGCTTTTTTTTACAGTTCTCTAATGCCGTATTTTCTGTGAATGAAAATAAAGTAGTGGCTAAAGGTGAATTTAGAAAGGTATTTATTGATGATTATGGCTATTTAAACTGCGATGGCTTTCTGTTACAATCTAATGGAAATGTTGTCTGCCCAAATTACCAAACAATCGCTTCAGCGGGGAGTAATCATTTTTTTGGCTATGATTCACTGGGTTCTATGTATTTTCTTGATTTAGACTGCCAAAGAATTGCAGAGGAGCCCATATTTGGTTTAGCCGAATGGCAGCCCTCCACAAGAACCTGCTTTGTACTTCTCGAAAAATTTGATGATGATTATTATTACAAAAAAAAGCACTTGTGGTATCATGTAAGAATTGATGAAAATGGAAAAATTGAAAAGTTGTCTGACGAAGCTTTTGTTGTTCCATACTTACTTAATTATAACGGCTATCAACAGATAAGCACAGAAATAGGCAAGGGGCTTTTACATACAAATGGAAATAGAATATTAGATCCTATTTATAATGACATTTATTATGTAAGAGATAAATGTTTCGTTTTAAGTAAGGGAAAAAATACAGCATTTACTGATTTAAAAGGGAATATTAAAACAGTTTTTGCTTCAATTGAAATAGTGGGCGTATTTGACCAATTTGCGGTGGTGAAAAGAAATGATAGCCTATTACTTATGAATTACACTGATTTCAAGTTTAACTACTTAAAGTCTGCATTAAGTGTTGATGAAAAAGTTGAGCTAATTAATTCAGGTTTTGAAAATGGCGAGTTAGTTTCTACTTTTTATCAATTATCAAATAGGCTTCAAACACAATTAATAGATCAAATACTCGATTTGTTTTTTGAAGAATCAAGGATCGGTACTAGAGATGGACATTTTTATTATGCTAAAAACATGGGCTTGCATGTGGATAATAGCTTGTTGAATAGTTACCAAACCATTGGCGAACTATCGTATATGTTTAATAAAAAGCGAAACGAAGCATATTTGATAAAAGCGTACACTGAAAACTCTGTGAGCATTGAGTACCGCAATACCTACCAACAAGCAGGCAGGGCAAGTGCTATTTTTCATAGTATTAAACCACCTAGAAACTATGTATTAAACAATGGAAGGCTTGAATATGTACAATTAGATCAGATTTTAAATATGAGCCCTACCAATTACTCAAAGCTTAACGAATTGGTGATGACGCAGATTCTACTAAACGAAGACCTTTATGTGCAATGCTCAAAAGAAGGTGACTACCTTGACCTAATGAAGGATAATTTTTTTATAACAAGAGCGGGTATCTGTTTTCAAGTGCATAATTATAATAACAATGAGACCGCCATTCTCTTAGTTTCAAAAGCAAATCTTAAAAAATACTACGGAAGAAAACTTGCTGCTCGTGTTTTAAATACATGGCATGAAGATTTTGTTGATGAAG
>JBMYOR010000625.1:0-2347 GCA_049599535.1 Bacteroidia bacterium
TATCCATCATTCAAAATTATAATTGGAACAAAGGTATCTACGACTTAAAACCTCGTTTTGCCATGAATAGCCAATTAGACTATAATTATGATTTTGAAAATGCAGGAAACGGCACAACCCTTTCTACAGGTAATTGGACAGATGTAGCTACCATTAGATTTGTGATTAAAGATTTTAACGAGACCCAAAACTTAACATGGCAAAATGATCAATCGGCAGGTGGCTTAAACCCTGTGGTGGTTTATAATGATGCAACACCAGCAGTGGCTATTACACAAGGCAACGTTTCAGGTAATAATGCCGCATTGCCTGTTGAGCTTAGTTTTTTCAAATTAAGTTTAATAAATACCAATACCGCATCGCTTAAATGGCAAACTCTTACCGAAATTAACAACAGTCATTTTTTAATTCAAAGAAGTTATAACGGATTAAACTGGGAAGAGATTGGACGTGTTGAAGGTAATGGAAACCAACTTGAAGCCATTGATTATGCATATATTGATAAAACAATTGTAAACGAAATGGCTGTTGAAAACAAAGTGTTTTATAGGTTGAAGCAAGTTGATTTTGATGGTGCTTTTGAGTACAGCTCAATTAAAACGTTAAACCTTGAGAGTACAAATGCGGCAAGTTTTAATATTTATCCAAACCCCGCTAAAGGCGATGTAATTACGCTTTCAAATGCAAGTGCATACAAAATATATGATACTGCTGGCAAGTTGGTAAAAGAAATTAGTAATACAACAACTATTGATATTACAGATTTTGAACTTGGCGTTTATTTAATTGAAGATTCAAACGGAAATACTGAGAGACTCGTTAGAAAATAACAACGAAATCGCAAAATAAAAAAAGGCTTTTACTATCGGTAAAAGCCTTTTTTTTGGAATTAAAACCAGCCTAAATCACGATTCATAACATAAATATAGTATATCACAAATAACGATAAAAGTATAATTGACTGATATGCTCCCAATTTTTTTACTTTAAATAATAGTAAAGATAAAAATATAACAACCGTACCTATTATGGTTGTTATAATATCAATATTTAATTCGCTATTAAACGATCGGGGTTTAATAAACGCACTAACTGATAGTATTAAAAGAACATTAAACAGGTTAGATCCAATGATATTACCTACTGCCAAATCGCCACGTTTTTTTAATGCAGCAACTACTGTAGTGGCCAACTCGGGCAATGATGTGCCTAAAGATACTATGGTAAGGCCAATCATGGTTTCGCTTACATTGGCTAACCTTGCTAAATTACTCGCGTTTTCAACAATTAACTTACCGCCAATGGTAAGCCCAGCAAGACCCAAAATAGTCATACCAATGGTAATTAGCATTGGGCGTTCTTTAGTTTCGCTTACTTCGCTTAGTATCTCTAATTTAGATGTTTTAAAAACATAAAAAATAAAGGCTAAAAAGGCAGTAAATAATATTAAAGCATCAAATACTGAGAGTTGGTTTGTGCCGGCACCAAACCAATTATCGTTAGCCAAAAGCAAAAAGCCTAGCAAAACCAAAATAGAAAACGGAATATCAATAAATATGGTTTTGCGTTTTACTATAATAGGAAATATTAAACCTGAGATACCTAAAATTCCTAATAAGTTAAAATTGTTGCTGCCAATAATATTACCGAATACGATTTCGTCATTGGCCTGAATATTTACGGCCAGTTCAGGTGCCGATGTGCCAAAAGCAACTACTGTAAGCCCAATGGCCATTTCAGATACGCCATACTTTCTTGCTAAAGCCGATGCGCCTTCAACTAAAAAGTCAGCTCCCTTAATAACGGCTACAAAACCAATTATTAGTAACAGGATATATAAAAAAATCTGCAAGTTTTAAGTAAACTTTTTAAGGTCTTCGTTCTTTTTTAGAACATTTACTACCTCTTTAACCGCTTGCTCATCGTTACGGTTTGCAATTAGTAAAGAGTCTTCACTTTCAACAACAATTAGATCGCTCACGCCATTTATAGCCACAAATTTTTCATCGTTTAAATAAATTAAAGAACCATGCGTGTTTCTTAAAAGTATTTTTTTCGCTTTAATTACATTATTGTTCTCGTCTTTATTTTGAATATCGTACAAAGCATTCCAAGTACCTACATCGCTCCAATCAAAAGGTGCTGGATATACTTCAACATTTCTAGCTCGTTCCATAATACCATAGTCAACCGATATACTATCGCAGGCCTTATATACAGCTTCTACACTGCTTTGTTCGTTTTCGGTATCAAGGTCAGCCGTGATGTTTGCAAACTCACGCTCCATTATGGGTAGGCTGTTTTTAAATGCAGTTTTAATCATGATATATCTGTATTTTTGAAACAT
>JBMYOR010000626.1:0-2346 GCA_049599535.1 Bacteroidia bacterium
AAGAAGGCGATCAATTGGCTTTAGAGCGATTGGTAAATGCCAACTTGCGTTTTGTGGTATCTGTGGCTAAGCAATACCAAAATCAAGGTTTAACCCTTGGCGACCTTATTAATGAAGGTAACCTAGGTTTAATAAAAGCCGCACAAAGGTTTGACGAAACAAGGGGTTTTAAATTTATTTCATACGCCGTTTGGTGGATTAGACAATCAATTTTACAAGCATTGGCCGATCAATCTAGGTTGGTACGTTTACCACTAAACAAGGTAGGATCTTTAAGTAAAATTGGAGCTGCGGCTGCCGCACTAGAGCAAAAGCACGAAAGAGAAGCTACCACAAGAGAAATTGCCGAAAGGTTAGAATTACCTCAAGAAGAAATAGAAACTACGCTATCAACTTCATCAAGACACGTGAGTATAGATGCTCCAATTAACGAAGATGAAGATGCTAGTTTGCTCACTCTTTTACCAAATGATCAAGAGCCTAACCCTGATAAAGGATTATTGCACGAATCATTGCAAAGGGAGATTTCAAGAGTTATGGGTATTTTATCAGAGAAAGAAAGGGAAATTTTAAGGCTTCACTTTGGTCTTGATAATAATATGCCTCACTCTTATGAAGATATTAGCGAAAAAGTAAACTTAACCAGAGAGCGGGTTAGACAGATTAAAGAAAAAGCGCTTAGAAAACTAAGAAAATCAAGCAAAAGCAAATTGTTGAAAACATATTTGGGTTAAACCTAACCCATAAACAAAAAAGAAAGCCCGTTTCAAACTTATTTTGAAACGGGCTTTTTATTATAAAACCAAACTATAATGGTGTAAAGGTGCACTTATATTTAAACCGAAAAATACATAACTATATAAGTGGCTTATAAAATGTAGCTATAAACATTGGGTCAAAATGCTCGAAAACATTTCATAATCACGTTCCCTTGCTAATGTAACAATCAAGTTATCAATACCTTTCAGTTTTAATTTGCTTATATATTGCTTTATAAACTCAACTGACCCAACAATAAAAGGTGTTTCTCCAAATTTTAAAAGTGAATTTGCGGTGTAGCCTTGCTTAACTTCATCCCCTACTTCACTAATCAATCGATTCTTCCAAATTGAATCGGTATTTAAAGCGGCAAAGTCTAGGGTTCGCTTGCTTACCGCTGTTTTTTCAAACAAGCTGTTGGCGGCGGCTACTGCCCTTGCGTCAGTTTCTTCAATCAACAAGCCAAATGACAGTGATTTTACATGATTAGGATAAGAATTTTTAGGATTAACCATTACCAACTGATTGGCATTAATTGCCATAGCCACATTGGTAGCAAAAGTTGATTCACCAGCTAAAAAGTAATCGATTTGATATTCGCATTTTTCAGCCAATTGTGCGCCTTGGAGTTGATAATACTCACCGTTAAAGTTTAACGGAGTTGATGAATAAAGTAGCTGATGATAAACCTGACTGTACTCCTTTAATCTAGCATACTTTGTTTGCTTGGCTAAATTTTCGCCTAGCTTTTTACCTTCAGATAAAGATGCACCTGTAATCCAATTTATAGCAATAGCCCTTTGGTATAATTTGGTAAGACTTAGTGTGCGCCAAGCTGCCGTAAACGGATGCAAATAACTGGGATTTAATGCTATAAGGGGTTGATCATTAGTACCTTCACATAACCATTGAGCTAGGCTCCATGGATCAAAAATATCGTTGCTCGATGTAAAAATAAGAGTCCCTTTAAAACCGTACTTTTTATTAAGGTGCTTATGTTTTTTGTAAGATTCTAAATAGGTGTTTTTGTCCCAGTTTCTGAGCGGATGGGTGTAAACTTTCATTAAAAATCACTTTTTAATCGGTGGTTTACCCACCAATTATCAATCAATTTGATTTCAGTGGGCACTTTATAATCATCAAGATTATTCATACAATATTTTCTTATTTGTGGCACCGTTACATGGTTGTTTGCCACTACCTCGGCAGCAATTATATTACCTATAATTGAATTTGGTTTTGAAAAAACATGGCAAGCTTCAACTCCTTTTATGGTTAGGATTACACTTTTTATATCAGTTAATAGTACCCTTTTTCCGGCCACAATTACTTGATCGTTTTCCCTACCCCTCACTTCATAAAAGCCTTTTTCTTTTTCTTCTACAATATCATCTGTTTTAATCCAATTGCCTTTTTGTAAGCCTTTAAAAAGTTGTCCTATTAAGGTAACGCTATTACTTTTTAAATGTAGAATACCGTTTACCACTTTAAAGTCAACCCCATTTTTACCCCAATTTATTAGGTTCGATTCCGGTTTTGTTTCAGTTTTTATGCTACTGGTTTCGCTGGTACCGTAAAATGAAAATA
>JBMYOR010000627.1:0-2345 GCA_049599535.1 Bacteroidia bacterium
TGGAACTCCAATTATCCAATTGATTCCTTGCCAATTTTCATGCCCACCATAGCGTTCAACAGAAAAACTAAAACCTAAACATTGGAATGGATAATAAGCTAATCTAGCGCCTAATTTCGGACTCCAAAATGTCCTGAAGTCACCCACATATATATCATTTGACTCTAGTTGGCGAAGTAGCAAAGTATCATTGCCACCACTATTGACATAATCATTAAAAGTGTGCTGTTTGACAATTTCACTTTTAACTACATCTGTTCTGGTCACCCCTAAAGAAACACCATAAAACAAAGCACCGCAATTACCATCAACAAAACCTTCAAATAAGGCATCAAATTCGTAAGGCATATAGGTGACTGTTTCATTATCCGCACTAAAACTGGATCTGAACTGATATTCTGATTTGGTTATTGGAACATAAGCTTCCAGGGTGAACCAATTTTTACGTTGATGGCTGAAAAGTCTGTCACTATTGATTGTCTCTGCCAATTTCTTGTAATACTCAAGAACGTATTTATTACGAATCTTGGATTTAATTATTTCATAAATTTTGTCTTTATCTATCTCAAAGGGCTCATCAAGTTCTTCTGCCTTGTTCTTCTTTATATCTTGAATCATCAAGGTTTTAAATAATTCTTGGCAAAGCTCCTCGGTAGCTAAGAATGTGAGTTCTTCAATTAACAATTGTCGTTTATTACTTAATTCATCAGTTTCATCTCGCGACTCTTCAATCTTTTGTTTCTGACTTTTTTTACCAACTCCGAGCGTACCATTAAAAAGAAAATTTGCCTTTGCCTTGAACCCTAGATTCTCGTTTAAACTGTTGTCACTGAAAAGAGTTGAAAAACCATCGGAAATATCTGACTCTAAACCACCAGTAAGGATTGAAACCACCTGTTCATTTTTATTTCTTTGCTCTGTACTCCCACCAATAAATAGGCGATCATCTTCAGAGTTTAAAACAGCATATGATCTGAACGGCGCTAAACTGCTAATATTTGTAAAGTTACTTGTTATTCGTTGTTCGAATACCTCGTTCAACACACGTGGATGAACTATTTCACCCGTGTCTTTTAAGGCAAATAATTCCTTATTGATGTACTTTCGAAAGTCATCCTTTCTAATTGCAACTTCCTTGTTTACTTCAACTTCATTTTGTCCGTTCAGCCAACTTGGGAATAACACTATTAAAATGGCTGCTAAAAGATTGTTTTTCATTTTTATTGCATTAACCGTTTATATGATAATTTTTAAAATCTATATTTTTAATTATTCAAAAGTTCAACCGCACTCTCAAAAGCCTGCCTACTCCTATCGTTTTCAGAATAAACTCCTTTCGATAGTTCTAGCACTTGTTGCCAATTTACGTGGGGTTTGAACCTTTGCCCACCTAGCTTCAATACGAGAGCTTTAGGTTCTGAGTCAAATCCTAGATCCTTATAAAGGGTCTTTTGCCAAACGGCTGCTATCCGTTTAGTACGCTTCATTTGCTCTTCTTTAAAACCTTCGGTAAACTTGGCTTCGTAAACCAAAAGATAGTTACCGATGCAAATACATAGATCGGGCTTGGCATTAAAAATGGATTGTATCTCTTTGTAAAATGCATCGTTACCGCCCATTAGAGTAATAGACTCTTTTTCAGCTTTTCTATGAATTTGCTTTGGGTGTGTATTCCAAGGTTCGTTTAGTGGGGCTTGTAGTTTTGAGTAGGTTGTAAAGTCGTTAATCCCCATTTCTTGTGCAAGGGCATTACAAATTCCATCCATCATTTCATTCACCCTGGGGCTTCTTGCTTTATAGGCATCACGAAAAAGAGCAACTTCTGATATAATGTCGGCCTTTACATAATCTGAATCGGCTAGTTTTTCTGCAATAGCGGCAGAGGACTTTCTTATGAAGGCCGCCAAAGTTGATTGCTTTCCTTTTTCTAGGTCATGATGCAACAACCTGAAAAGGTGGCTGCACAGGTTACGCTCTTCACGGTTGTAGTCTTTGTACTGCTCCATACTTATCAGCTTTTCTTTTCTCCTTTACACCGACTCATCCAAACTATGATTATGCCACTTGGGTCATAGTGATTAAATTCTCATTATCTATTCCGACCTTATAAATTTTCGGCCTTTCACTCCCTTCATAAATGACATTCAAAAAGTCGATGCTCCCTTTCTTGATAATCTCAATAATTTTCTCCTTATTACCTTGATCATTCAAACGATCTATTTTTGTATTAGCTCTCACATTTACAAGAATGAAGATTCCATGGTAGCGTCTAATTTCAGTCTTAACTAGCTTCTCCAAGTCTTCCCTTAATTCTAAAGACGAAACATAAGGGTCCGTTTTTATCT
>JBMYOR010000628.1:0-2329 GCA_049599535.1 Bacteroidia bacterium
AAGCTTCGTACCATTCAGCTTCTGTTTGCAGTCCATACTTCTCTTTTAAAGTATCTATGTCATAAAAACCATCTTTGATCATACTCTTGAATAACTTCTTGTCCCAGTTTTTACTCATCTTGTTAAATATTTTTTAGTATTCGTCCTCTTCAGGTTCAGGTTTCATGCGAAACTCTTTAATAATTGAATAGCTTATACCGTTTTCGTCGAATTTTGATTCCCAAAGTTCAACTTTCTCGATATCAAGCTCAAAAGGGGTAATGTGTTGCATTTTAGGCGTACGTACAAATTTTGATGAATTTGTTTTTACTCGGCCTAAGGTTACGTGTGCAATGGGTTCGTTTCTTTGATCGCCATCAAGCGCTTTGCCAAACTCGGCAGCAAACTCAATGTATGAGGGGCTATCTCTAAACACTGCCCAAACCATGCTTGGTTTGCGGTTTTTGTACATGGTTTTAAATCCTTTAAAAACCATTCTAAATGGGAAACGATTTAAGGCAATCTCCTCAATTTGACTACAAATTGCATCAAGCTCTGATTCTTCTCTATCGCCTAAAAACGAAAGGGTAAAGTGGAAATTTTCTCTCTCAGTCCATCTTATATCTCTGTTGTGCACTCTAGGAATAGTGCTCAGCAAATCATCTTTGACTTCTTCTGAGAGGGGGATTGCAACAAACAATCTTCTGGTACTCATTTATATGTATGTTTAATTGGTTTCTACGTAATGTAAAATATAGGTGCAAGTTTACTTTAAATAGCCCAAACAGTTTTAAGTAGCCAATGGTTTTGGAATTGCATTAGATGTGCAAAATCTTATTAAATAAAAATATGATGCAACTTATTTTGAGTAAATGCCGTCTATCACAGCAACACACCATAATACCTTAAACCTTTAATTAATTCCACATTTAATGCCTGCTAATAGACCCGGTTCCCAGCCGGGTCTATTTCATTTGCAAAACGGCTTAAATTTGAATAATTAAATATTTGCAATTAATCCTATAATTAAACTTTATTTATGGCCTAGCGTTGGTTAGTAAATTCAAAACGGATTAATGAGCACCTTAAACGGAAAAATGAACGGTAAATCCAATATGAGCGATCTTAACGATGATCACCTAATGTCGTCAATAGAAACACCCTTAAGAGAAGATGCTTTTGAACTTGACGAAGAACTAAAAGTTGAATTGATTCAAAAAAAGTTTGAAGAAATTATGCAAGTTTTAGGTCTCGATATGAACGATGACAGCCTTAAAGATACTCCTAAACGAGTAGCCAAAATGTTTGTAAAAGAGATATTTAAAGGTTTAAGCCCAGAAAACAAGCCTAGTGTTAGTCTTTTTGATAATAAATATCAATACAAGCAAATGCTCGTAGAGAGAGACGTTAATGTAAGTAGTACGTGTGAACATCATTTTTTACCAATTTATGGTAAAGCACATGTTGCATACATGTCAACCGGTAAAGTAATTGGCTTATCAAAAATTAATAGAATTGTTGAGTACTACAGCAAAAGACCGCAGGTGCAAGAAAGGCTTACAATACAGGTAGCCAATGAGCTTAAGCAGGTTTTAGAAACTGATGATGTAGCCGTAATGATTGATGCAAGTCATATGTGTGTTGCTTCAAGGGGAATACAAGATGTGGGGAGTAGTACGGTTACCGCCGAGTATTGCGGAAAATTTAATGATCCTGCCGTAAAACAAGAGTTTTTACGATATATAAATAAGTAAAATTTGCCTAAACCAATGTTTGTGCCGAACGTTTTTATGGTATGAAAAACATTGTAATTGTAGGTGGTTCTCATGGCATAGGAGCATCGTTGCTTGGTAAATTGGCAAATGATTCAAACCATCAGATTTTTAACATAAGTAGGTCTCAACCTGCTACCTATCATAATGTAAATCACATTGAAGCTGATGTATTAAACGGTATTCCGAAATTAGAAATCGAACAATGCGATGCCTTGATTTATTGTCCGGGAACCATTAACCTTAAGCCTTTTCATAGAGTTACAAAAGAAGAATTCTTACAAGACTATCAGGTAAATTTTTTAGGGGCAGTTGATGCAATACAGTCACTTATTAGGCCTTTAAAAAAGTCAAAAAATGCATCAGTAGTACTTTTTAGTACAGTAGCAGTGGGTCAGGGTATGCCCTTTCACTCTAGCATAGCATCAAGCAAAGCAGCAATTGAAGGATTAACTCGATCATTGTCGGCCGAGTACGCACAAAACAATATTAGATTTAATTGCTTGGCACCATCAGTTACTGATACACCTTTAGCTCAAAAATTGTTAAGTGATGATAAAAGGAAGGAGGCGAGCGCA
>JBMYOR010000629.1:0-2328 GCA_049599535.1 Bacteroidia bacterium
TAGATATTATTTACCAAACGGTAGAAGGTTTGCATAAGTCATGTCCCGACCATAAAGGAGATTGGTATTTTACAGGAAACTACCCTACTCCTGGCGGGAACAAAGTGGTAAACAAAAGCTTTATCAACTTTTACGAAAGAAGGAACGAGAGAAGTTATTAGTTAAATGTCAGTTGCTTATTTAGCTAAAATGGTAAAAACTTTTCGAGCATGGATATTCGTTATAATATTAGCTGTCAGTTCGTGCACCTCTAATGATAAAAAATCTGATAATTTAGAGCTCGCAGTTAACTTTTTAGGAATCAAGAACGTAAGTAATTACGACGTTAAAGAAAAAGGCAATTCTGTAATTCTAAATGATAAAAAATCTGATGAACAATTCATTTGTACTGTAAGTGATAGTAACTACATCAAAACCTACAAATATTACAGTTCATCAGATGATAGCTTTATAATGTCATTTCATAATGACTCAATATTGGTAAATGACTTTTCAATTGATCTTCTTGAAATTAGTCCTTCCGCTGCAAATTGGCCTACTGACGAAGTAATAGAGTTTACTTTTCCGAGAATTCCTTTTGGAAGAAAAACACTTCGTTTAATTGATAAAGACTCTATTGGTACATCGACAATTATTGACTCTGTTAACGTTGTAGATGGAAAAGCATCTTTTCAAATTCCATTTGAACTCGTATCTGAAAATGGTTTTTCAATATCTTATCGGTTTTCTTCGAAATACAGCAAGTTTTCAATTGAGAATGAGCATGTTTTCAGTAGGTAAGTTTAAATCATCTACCATTATTACTCCCCCATTATAAGTTGTTATTTCGTAGGGAAATTTCATGCCTTCACTATATTTGATAGTATCAAATGATAGTATCATGAAACCATCTTACGATATAAATGCAGAGATTTTAAGGTTGGTAAGTACTATCTCAGAAAAAATAGGCCAAGTAAATGCTGCTTTTTTAATTCGATCATCTCCAAGTCTCAGAAAACAAAATCAAATTAAAACCATACACTCATCGCTGCAAATTGAAGGAAATACTTTAACCGAGCAACAAATCACTGCTATCCTTGAAAAGAAGAGAGTTTTAGGGCCCGCCAAAGACATTAAGGAAGTTCAGAATGCCATTGCGGTTTATGAATCTATCGATGATTATAAATTCAATTCGGTAAAATCATTTCTAAAAGCTCATAAAACATTAATGAATGGGTTAATTGATTCGTCCGGAGCTTTTAGAAAAGATAGTGTAGGTATAGTTCATGGTTCAAAGCTTACCCATCTTCCGCCACCAGCTCAAAATGTGCCAACCTTAATAAACGACCTTTTTTCTTATCTTAAAACTGATGATGAAATCACTTTAATAAAAAGCTGCGTTTTTCATTATGAAATGGAGTTTATTCATCCGTTTACGGACGGTAATGGAAGAATGGGTAGGTTGTGGCAAACAATAATTTTAATGTCTCAATATCCTGTTTTCCAATTTTTACCATTTGAGACCCTTATTTCTAAAACCCAAAACGAGTATTACAAAGCCCTTTCAATTTGCGATAAAATTGGAAAATCTACCATTTTTATTGAGTATATGCTTTCAAAAATAAATGAAGCGTTTACCGAAATACTAAAAAATTCATCCGCCGTAACTTTAAGCCAAAAAGATAGACTTCAACACTTTTGCTCTTTGGATTTATATTCATTTTCGAGAAAAGATTATATGCAAGTTTTTAAACATTTAAGCAGTGCAACCGCAAGTAGAGACCTGAAAGCAGGTATTGATAAAGGACTTTTTTCAAAGTCAGGTGACAAGAGAAAAACCCGCTATTTCCTTAATAACGATTGAAAAAAAATATCGTTAGTTGTGCCGCTAAATCAAAAGTATGCAGCATACTTAATTAAATTTTTAGTGCGAGCGATTGAAACCGCTCGCTACTGATCAGAAACGATGGAATTCATTCCATCGAATTGAATAATGGCAGCATTCCCGATAAACCTTTGATTGAAAATGATTTTTATAGAGACTGTTTCTTCGATCTAAAAACGAAATAATAATAATCGTTCATTTTGTTACTATCCGGCGTCTTCCATTATACCAATTAATATCTTTTTTATGGAATTAACATAAACCAACATCTAATGCGGCAAATCACAAATCATTTGCCATGCATTTAACCAAAACCAAGCAGTCAAAAGCTAAAAACAAACCACTTCTTGTATTAGGTACCTTCCTTACACTCATTGTAATTTCAGGAACACTCTACGCCTTTTTACTAAAGCCCGTTGAACCCCCATTTGAGAACAAAACAACGCTTAAGATTACCGATACTA